>DAOQVZ010000016.1:0-25671 GCA_035341815.1 bacterium | reverse complement strand
ACTTGAATCCGAGCGTCATAGGTTCGGCATGTATCCCGTGCGTCCTGCCCATCATGAAAGTGTCCCTTAATGCAAGAGATTTTTCCTTAAGCGTGCCGATGACAATATCAATATCTTCCATGAGAAGGCTGCCCGCTTCCCTTAACTGCAGGGCAAGAGAAGTATCAAGTATATCGGAAGAAGTCAGTCCGTAATGTATGTAATGTCCATATTCTCCGGCCGTTTCGCCGACCTGCTCCACGAAAGCTATAACATCATGGCCCGTTGTTTTTTCTATCAGGTTAATCTTTTCAATATCAAGCCTTGCATTATTCCTGATGTCATTCAAAGCATTGTCGGGAATCACTCCTATGCTGTTCCATCCTTCAAGAGAAGCTATCTCTATATCGAGCCACTTCCTGAATTTGTTCTCTTCGGACCATATTTTGCCCATTTCCTCTCTTGTATATCTCGGTATCATACCCCCTCCCCGTCAAACTTCATAAATTCCCTCATTATCATGTCTGCAGTTTCTTGTTCGTTTTCAATTTCAATCCATTTTCCGTCTTCTTTCCTGAACCATGTTAACTGTTTTTTTGCGAATCTCCTTGTCTTTTTTTTCACTATTTCTTTAAGTTCTTCCAAGTTGTATCTGCCAGCGAGAAAATCAAGGATTTCTGCATATCCTATGGGAGCTTTGTAAACAAGCATATCGGCATAGCCTTCTTCTTTAAGCTTTTCGACTTCGTCTATCCAGCCGGAATCGAACATGTAATCGACTCTCCTGTTTATCCTATTATACATCACTTCCTTGTTTCTTGTAAGTATAAAATATACAGGCTTCCCTGTCTTTGCAAGCGGATTTTCAGATTTCTGCCTTTGCCAGAAACTGATATTTTTCCCTGTCAGGATATAAACCTCAAGAGCCCTTGTTATCCTTTTCCTGTCTTTTTCGTGTATCCTGCCCGCCGCTTCTGGGTCTGTTTTTTTCAGAAGGCTGTAAAGCCCGCAAAGCCCTTGCTCCCCCAGGTATCTGCGCACCTCGGCCTGCTTGCCGGCTTCTACTTCAGGCATGGGGAAAATTCCTTTCATAAGGATTCTCAGATATAACCCGCTGCCCCCAACTATTAAGGGAACTTTACCTGCCTGCAATATTTTTCTTACATGTAAAAGGGCCTCATTGACAAAGGAATGCACGTCAAAACTGTCTTTAAGAGAAATATGGTCTATCAGATGATGTGCAACCTTTTCCCTCATATGCACGGGAACCTTGTCCGTTCCTATATTTATTTCGCGGTAAAACTGCATGCTGTCGGCAGATATGATTTCCCCGTTTATTCTCAGGGCAACATCCAGAGCTATGTGTGACTTCCCGACTCCCGTAGGACCTCCTATTAAAAGAATTTTGCTTGATACTTTATGCTCTTCCATATTATAATAAAATAACATAAATAAGACATTATGCGAATAAATATTTTTCTGCCTAACGCCGGAAATAAAATATGTCACATAAAAAAAAAGTCATATCTCTGCTTGAAAAATACAACCAGCTTCATGTAGTCAAATACCTGGACAGCCTTTCTCCAGAGGAAAAAGAAAAATTTTTGCTGAATGCCGTTCGGCTCAATCTGAAACTTGTTTTTGAACTTTACAGCAATTTTTCAGGGTTTAACAATATACCTTATTCATCCTGCAGGGAAATAACCCCCCCGTTTGTATTCAGGCCCTGCAACAGCGGCGCAGAAAAAAAATTTATTGAAAGAGGAGAACTTTCCATCAGGAAAGGCGAAACGGCTGTTCTGGCAGTGGCGGGAGGACAGGCAACACGGCTCGGATATCCTTACCCTAAAGGCATGTATCCCATTTCTCCGGTCAGGGGCAAGTCCCTTTTTATGCTGCTCAGCCAGAAAATAAAAGCCCTTTCTTTAAAATACGGCGCCGCAATACCTTTGCTCATCATGACCAACCCCGAAAATAACCGTGGGATAAGAAATTATTTTGAAAAGAACAAGTTTTTCGGGCTTGACAGAGAAAGCGTGTCTTTTTTCCGGCAGGAACTTCTGCCTTCTTTAACGCCTGACGGCAGGCTTATCCTGAAAGAAGACGGAAATATTTTTTCAAATCCCGACGGACATGGCGGATGCATTAAAGCTCTGTGCAAATCAGGGCTTCTTAAAAAACTTGAAGACAGAGGTATAAAAAACCTTTTTTACTGCCATATAGACAATCCCCTTGTCAAAATACTTGATCCTCTTTTCCTGGGTTACCATGTAAGAAACAATTCCGATTTTTCTCTTAAGACAGTAAAAAAGCTGCATGATGAAAAAGTGGGAACTTTTGTATTTGCTGACGGAAAGCCTGCCGTTATCGAATATATCGAATTGCCCGAAAACCTTCGGGAATCCAGGGATGCCCGCGGGAAACCTCTTTTTGCGGACGGGAGCATAGGAGTACATATTATAGGCACGGAATTCATAAGATATCTGAATGGGAAGAAAATCGGTCTGCCGTACCACAGGCAGCAGAAAATTCTTAGGCAGGGAGACAAGGCAAAAGAAGTGTGGAAGTTTGAAACATTCATATTCGACGCAATTCCACTTGCCCGAAAAGTATCATGCATGGAAACAGAGAGAGAAGTGGAATTTGCGCCATTGAAAAACAGTAAAGGAATTGATTCTCCCGCTGATGTGAAGCGAAAAATGTCGGAACTTCATAGAAAGTGGCTGTTGCGCGCAGGCATGAAAATTCCCCAAAAATCAGTGGTCGAAGTTAGTCCGCTTTTCGCCCTCGATGAAACAGAATTCAGAAGCAAAGCCGGGCAGTTGAACCCATTAAAGCCGGGGAACATATACATAGAATAGGACCGGCGAATTAAAACATGAAATTATTTTCAGATTATGCTTTTTTCGTTCTCTGCCCGTATTTTTCTGGAGACTCTCAAAAAGGGTTGCACAAAGTTTTCTTAGGCAGTTGCTCCTTTCTTACCTGATTTTCTTTCGAGCTCAAGAAGCTGTTTCCCGTATTCAAAACCAGCGACAGCAACAGTATCATCGCTTCTGACAGTTCTGCTTTTAAGGCGGTCTTGATTGTAGAAATCCCTTTTGTCCAGCATGTTGAGGAAACGGTTTTTGAAATCTTCAAAACTGTCCCCGTATATATGGTATGAATCTACTATGTCTGTATATTGTCCAACACTGATTTTTTTCCCTGTTTTTTCTGAAATTTTACCGGCAATAAATTCCTGGAGGGAAGTTAGGCCGAAAATATTCATAAAAGCAGCCCTGTAAGCATCGCGCGAACGCCAGTGAACATTCATTACAAGGAATAAATCGCTCTCCTGTTTCAAAATCCTGCACCATATCCTCTGCAAGCAAGGCGGGTCATAGGTTTCGGGGTCGTAAAAGGGTATCCATGTTATCGCCTGCGCCCTTCTTGAAAAAAATGCGTTTGAAAGCTTTTCTGCAATATAGTCAACCTGGTTTATTCTCTTTTTCTCTGTTGAACCGGGAACGCCATAATTGAAAAGCCGGTCATGGTAAGTATAAGTCCACTTTTTTTCTTGCGGGTTTATCCAGTGGTCGTGAACACCTGCAACTACCTCCTGTCTGTATTTTTCGAGGTCTTCCATCCCTCCCGGGAAGCCAAGGTGAATCCTTGGTTCTGCAAAGGGTTTTTTCACTACCATTATCATAGTGGCATCCTTGCTTTCAGGGACTCCGGGAACATCATATTCTGTCCTGACAGAAATCCCCTTCTCCCATAATTCCAAAAGGCTCTTTTCCCACACTTCCGGCACAGTCTCTCCTTCTATCTTTATTACAGGCAGCATTATATCCTCCTTCTCAATGGCACATCTTCCCACGCATAAGTATTTAAAACATCCTTCTTTTCAAGCCAACCCCTTCTTGCCATGCCGACGCCAAGGCTTATACTTTCGAACATATCTATCTTATGCAGGTCCGTGCTGATGAGAAACCTGGCGCCTTTGGCCCTGCCTTTCAATATGTTTGCATCGTTTAAATCAAGCCTGTCGAAATGCGAATTTATTTCAAGCGCAACATTTTTTTCCGCTGCGTATTCAATAATTTCTTCAATATCCAGTTCATATCCTCTCCTTCCCGAAAGAAGCCTTCCCGTTGGATGCGCTATAATGTCGACATATGGATTTTCCATGGCCTTTTTCATCCTCATGCCTGCATTTTTCGAAAAACCCTGATGTATCGCTGCAATGACAAAATCAAGCTTTTCCAGCACTCTGTCGGGATAGTCAAGCTGGCCTTCCGAAAGAATATCCACTTCAATTCCCTTAAGTATCTTTATGCCCTTTATGCCGGACTGTACCTCGTCTATTTCTTCGTTTCTCGCCTTCAGCTTTTCTTCATCCATCCCTCCCGCTATCCTCGAAGTCCTGGAATGGTCGCAAATGCCTATGTATCTGTATCCCCTTTCTTTAGCCGCAAGAGCTATTGTCCTTATGTCATTTATCCCGTCTGAATATGTGGAATGAGTATGAATATCTCCCTGAATATCGCCTGTTTCAACAAGCATTGGCAGTGTTCCATGCATAGCTGCTTCTATCTCTCCCCTGTCCTCCCGCAATTCCGGTGGTATCCATGCAAGATTCAGGATTTTGTATACCTCTTCCTCTGTCCTGCCTGCGATATTTTCATCTCCCCTGAAAACACCGTATTCGTTTATTTTCAAGTCCATATCCTTTGCCAATCCTCTGAGTTTTACATTGTGGGCTGCAGAACCTGTAAAATACTGGAGAGCGGCTCCGTACGAGCCTTCGCTCACAACCCTCAAGTCAACCTGCAGGTTGTAAGTTTCAATAATAACTGAAGCCTTTGTTTCCCCCCTTGCCGTTATATTTTTTACAAGAGGATAATTAACTATTGCATCTATTACACTGGCACTGTCATTGCTAACAGCCAGTATATCAACATCACCTATTGTTTCTCTCATCCTTCTGATGGAACCTGCCAGGGACGACCTGACTGAAACCTTGCTGACAGAAACCATTATATCTTCCACAACGGGAAGGGCAAGTCCGACGGAAATCCTGTCTTTCCCTGTTTTGTAAAGCTCAATACCCAATTTTATATTTTCGACTTTTTTATCTCCCAACCCGGGAATTGCTGCAAGCTGGCCGTTTGCAATGACCCTTTCAAGGTCGTTTATATCTTTTATTCCCAGTTTTTCATGGGCAATCAAAAGAGTACGCGGCCCAAGATTCTGTATCTTCAGCATATCGAGCAGGCTTTCAGGTACGGCAGCGAGAAGTTCGCTGTATTTCCGGATCTGTCCGGTTGACATGTATTCGTCAATCTTTTCCGCCATGCTTTTGCCTATTCCCTCTATACTGGATATTTTTCCATTCTTCCAGACAGATAAAATATCGTCTGTCATCTCAAGAAAAATTCTTGCGGCTTTCCTGTAAGCCTTCACTTTAAAGATGTTTTCACCCTTAAGTTCAAGTATATCCGCAATTCTTTCAAATATTGACGATATCTCTATGTTCTTGTTCATTTTCTGCCCACGGGGCAAAGATATAGTATTTCCTCTTTTATCCCCAGTACTTTCCTGACATCTTCATCCTTGAAAGCGCCTATCATTACCGTGCCAAATCCGGAAAATTCTGCGGCAATATGCAGATTCTGTCCACAGTGGCCGGCCTCCATATAGACATACCTTCTGCCTCTCTCCCCGTATCTTGTTACAGTTCTTCCAAAATCGGCTGCAATAATAACAGTTGCAGGAGCATTAATAGGCATTTTTTGGTTGAGACAGGCAGAAGAAAGCTCCCTGGAAATATCCCCTTTATTAAAAAGAGAAAGCGCATGTGCCTCTATTTGATAATGATAAAGACCTTTTTCAAGAGTTTCCACGTTGAGTGCCATAAGGTATATCTCGAGAGGATACGTAGCTCCTGCCGAAGGAGCAGTTCTCCCGCCCCATTCCGAATTTTTTCCGCAAATAGCCCATAATAACTCCGAAATATCTTTAAGCGAAATCATCTCATCCTTATAACTTCTGACAGACCTTCTTTTCCCCAGTATTGAAATAATGCTTTTATTTCCGTCTGGAATAAGCAATTTTATTTCTTCCATATTGTCTCCAATTATGTTAAAAATGAATATTTTCGCACCGTAATTTTCATTTCTTTTCTTTCAATAAACAGCTTTTATAGTACGGTTAATTGCGATTTGCTTCCCTTGAAAAGACTTGAACTGATATACTCTTATTATAGCATATACAGCCTGAGTATGGTATAAACCGGAACAAGAAAGATTTATTTTTTGCAGTAGATACCGAGAGACATAAAAGAGAGGCTAATTGCTTGAATAAAAAGTAAAATGGACATCGTTTTCAGAAAGGATATCGAGCATATCTCTCGCCGATTTTTCATCAATATAATCTGCCATCTCAAGCAGCCGGTCTTCAGACACAGGCAGAGTATTGAAAACAAAAGTATTCTTCTTTCTTTCAGTTAACATGTTATTTCCCACGCGGCCGGGTAAAAATTGATGCAAAAGAACTGAAATTAAGACCATGGCTGCAACTGCTGCAAGTACAGGTTTCAACAAGAATCTTCTTTCTTTCCTGTAGATGGCCAATTCTTCGCGCTTCTTTCTCCAGTATTCATCGTCGAATACAGGCGGGCTTATCTTCCTGCTGTTTCTGATAATTGCATCGCACTCTTTGAAATCTCGCCTGCAGTTTTCGCAACTTTTCATGTGCATCTCCAATTCGAGCCTCTCCCTGCTGCCGATTTCTCCCGCGTGAAAGTCAACTATGTAATGCTTAAATTTATCACAGTTCATTTTTAATCACCTCTTTTATATAAAGATTTTTTTTGAGCTTCTGAATTATCTGGAAATACGTAGCTTTTACAGTTCCTATGCGGCTGTTTGTTATTTTAGCTATTTCATGGTAACTGAGCCCGTCATAGGTTTTCAATATAAATATTGCCTTCTGTTTTGGTGTCAGCTTTTCAATCTCGGATTTAACGAGCTTTGAAACATCTTCCCTTATTATCCTGGCTTCTCCGAAATACTTTTTTTTGTCCTCAAAATCCCTTTCCATCTCAACCGTCTTTTCTTTCTGCCTTTTCCTGAGATAATCATAGGAATTATTCAGGGTAATCTTAAAAATCCATGTAGATACAGCAGATTCTCCCCTGAATTTTTCCCAGCTCTTATAGGCCTTTATGAAACTCTCCTGAACTATGTCAAGAGCATCCTGATGATTATTTACCATTTTGAAAGCTACACCGTACATTTTCGGAGCATATGTTCTGTAGCAGGCATCAAACTCAGCTGTTTTCTTGCTGTCCATTTTATCTTGTTCTCTTATATTTTGACTTAAATATTGATAAAAAGTTTAGTTTATGGTATTATCTTATAATCTTGAGGGCTAATCAGTCAATATTATTTACGTATCAATTTACAAACTAATCACTGAGAGGAGGCATAATGCCTGTAAGAAAACCGACCGTATTGAAAAGACAGAGACAGGAAGAAAAAAAGAAAAAAAGGAATAAAATAGAAAAATCCAAGATAAAGACTATTATAAAGAAAGCCAGAGAGTCCGTATTGAACCAGGATGAAAAAGCCGGGGAAAAAATAAAAAATGCTCTCAGAAGCATTGACACGGCCATGGCAAAGAATTCCATACATAAAAATACGGCTTCAAGAAAGAAAAGCAGGCTTGCAAAATTCAGAAATAAATATATGGCCAAGAACGAAAAAGCTTAGCTGAAGAGATAATAAAGAAAAATCTCCAATTCCGGGCCCGTGTGGCACTTGCCCGTTTTCAATTCAAAATCAAGCCTGTGAAGGCTGTTGAATTTACTGACTGTTTCCCCGTCTGTTCTTCTCTGGTTCTGCAGAACATTCTTCAGGTAAATTTCTCCGGCCGTTATGACAGGGGCAAAATCTCTTTCATTCAGATATAGGTGTTCCATCAATAAAGCAACAAGTTTCCTTCTGTCATCTTTTCTTCTCAATCTGAAAACCTGGGGGAATAATCCTTTCCCGGTTTCCTCCGTGATATCATCAGCATAATTTTTCAGCGGCAGTTTTATTTCTTTGCCAGTAAAAACTATGCATATATGCTCAGGCGGATGGTGAAAATATACTTCCAGTTTTTCACAATCTGTTTTTGAAAGTTTTTCGCTGTTTTTTACATGAAGGAGCCTTTTCTTTGAAAAAACGGGCAGGTAATCTATCTCTTGCAGAATAGCCTCTATCTTTTCTTCTTCCGCGTACATCGTTTTTGTATCAAAATCAGATATGCCGTAAGAGATTTTAAACTGGGCGGCTTTTTTCTCGCCTTTTTCCGCATCCCCCAAAATTATGATAATATCAGAATTCGCCTTTTTCATCTTTATCCAGAAGCCAGAAATAAACCTTATTGGCAAGTTTTTCCGACAAGGATTTTAAAACTTCTTCTTCGTTATAAGCAACGGTAAGAGGGAAAGCCGCGCTTTCCGAAAGTTTTTCTTTCAAAACAGATTCTCCCTTTCTGATAAGCTCGACTTCAGCAACCACGGAAATTCCTGCTATTACTGTCCTGGGAGGCTCTTCTGATGAATAAAAAAGGGATTGTCTATCCGTTTCCTCAATCTTTATCTTTAAGGCAATGCTGTTATCCTTATCTGGACCGGCAAGAATAAATCTGGGATTGCGGATAAAAACCCGGCTCAATTCCTCGCTCATGTATATGTCAAGCTGAGGATTGAGTGTTGAATTTTCCACGGGCATTATATATACTGCCCTTTCGCCTCCGCCTATAATTTTGTAACTGCATCCTGCAGAAAGGAAAATCAAGCTAATCGGCAGGACCAACCTTTTTAAGTGAAATTTTACCATACTCTGTTTCCGGGTAATTTTCTGCTATTATCCTGAAATAGTAATCTGCTGCCTTTTTCTTGCCTGCCTTTTCATAGTAGGATGCAATTTCAAAATACTTTTTTGCTTCATAGGCATCAAGCTTGTTCTTTATATCCAGGATTTCTTCAACATGTTTGCTCTCGCTGTAAAGAGCGTTGAACCTGTTGATTCTCTCTTTCACTCTTTTCAATCCTTCGGTATCCGTTGTTGCACCGGATACCGACAGATATTCGGCTTTTACGAGATAAAAAGACGCTTCTTCTCTTACCTCCGCATTCATAGTATTATCTGCTAATTTGAGAAAAACATCTTTTGCCATCTTGTATTCCTTTATATCAAGGTAGAATTTCCCGAGTTGGAGAGATTTTTCGTCAGCTTCCTTAAAATAAGGATATTTCTCCAGGACTCCAGCCAGCATTTCTCCCTTCTCTTTTGCTTTCCCTTTAAAAAGCTGGAAAGAAGAACCTTCCATTCTTTTCTCAGCCATTTCCAGCTTCATTTTTATTGCATCAAAAACTCTGGGAGACCCCGGATAATCTTCAGCTATCTTTTCATAAAAAATAAAAGACTCTTTTATATCGCCCCGCACCCTGTATGTTTCTCCGAGAATATAGCAGGATTCAGGTGCGTATTCCGATTCAGGGAAATGTTTTATCAATTTCCTGTGCTCGTTTATTGATTTTTCAAGCTCCCCTTCCCTTCTAAGCTGCTCGGCCCACAGAAATTGTTCTTTCGCAGTATCTTTAACCGCGTACTTTGGATTTATCCACCTTCCTTTCTCAGGTGTCCATTCCCAATAAGCGGAAGCGCAGACTGCCGACAAAATAAACATGGATATGAATATCTTTGCTTTTATTCTAAGCATTGGTCTCCTTTACTCCGCTTCTTCTCGCCTTTTTTGTTAAATTTAACTTCTACAGTATCAAAACTTCTTCCTTTTTCCATATTATTGTAAGCTATTAATTGTTCAGATGTCAAAATCAATGTTTTCCATATCAAGATAATTGGAACCCTTCTTGACATCCACCTTCAGGGGAACCTTGAGGCTCATCACCCCTTCCATTATATCCTTTACGTTTTTGCATACCGATTTTTCCTCACCGGGCACTGTCTCGAACAGCAGTTCGTCATGCACCTGCAGAACCATCATGCTTTTCATTTTTTCTGAAGAAAAATATTCATTTATGCGGTTCATTGCCAGCTTTATCAGGTCCGCTGCCGAACCCTGTATCGGCATATTTATGGCTGCCCGCATTCCGAATTCCTTTTGTCTTTTATCCTGGCTCAAAACCTCGTTTATATATCTTCTTCGTTTCAGAATAGTCGTAACATAGCCATTCTTTTCCACGAATTTTACAGTATCGTTTATATATTCTTTCACGCCGCTGAATCTGGCAAAATATTCCCTGATGAAATTATCTGCCTCGGATAAAGCAATGTTAAGTTCCTGCGAAAGTCCGTAAGCGCCCATTCCGTAGATAATGCCGAAATTTATCGTTTTTGCAACCCTCCTCATATCTCTTGCTCCGCCCGCATCTATTGACGGTGAAAACAGCGAATCTCCTGCAAATAGTATGTCGGCCGTCTCCTGATGAATATCCCTGTCATTTTTAAAAGCATCCGTAAGATATCTGTCCTGTGAAAAATGGGCAAGTATCCTTAATTCTATCTGGCTGTAATCGAAAGAATAAAGGATATTTTTCCCTTCGGCGCAAAAAGCTCTTCTTATTTCACTGCCCCGTTCAGTTTTGACAGGAATATTTTGCAGGTTTGGATTGCTGCAGCTCAATCTGCCCGTGGAAGTAGATACCTGGCTGTAATCAGGATGTATCCTGCCGGTCTCCTGCGAAATGAAAGGTATCAGCCCTTCCGCATATGTTGAATTCAATTTGTATATTTCCCTGTATTGCAGAAGCATATTCACTATCGGATGGACATCCGAAAGTTCTTTCAAAACCGCATTATCGGTGGAAAAACCGGTCTTGGTTTTCCTGCCGGACGGCAAACCCAGTTTTTTGAAAAGGATGTGCGAAAGCTGCTGTGAAGAATTGAGGTTAAAGACCTCCCCGGCTGCTGCATATATCCTGTCCTGCAGGATATCGAGTTCTTTCTTCAGCCTGCCGCTGAAATTGACGAGAAACTCCTTGTCTGTTTTTATACCGTTTGCCTCGAGCAATGCCAGGCTTTTTACCAGGGGAATTTCAACATCGTCAAAAAGCTTTTTCAGCCCCATGCTTTCAAGATATTCAGCATATCTGTCCCTGCATGAAAATATATTTTTTTCCGATATTGATTTCCCCGTAAGATGTGCGGCAACAGCAATGTCGAAAAAAGGCATCGAAAAATTGATTCCTATCCTGCCCAGTTCAACCATTTTTCTCTTTATGTCAAACCCGCATTTTTCTATAATAGGCGATTCGCAGATATCCTTGAATGCTTCGGGATTCCTTATTATTTCCTCGTATGTGAAAACATCGCCTGTCGAAAAGCCCATGGTATTTTCAGGCAAAAGGTTCCCTCCCTCTTTTAAAAAAGTACCCCTGATTTTTGCGGCAAGCTTTCTGAACTCCAGGTTTTCAAGCAATTCAAGCAGTCCTTTGATATCAGTTTCCCCAATCTTTATATCTTCTACACAGGAATCAATTGGAATATCATCTATCAGTGTTCCAAGTTTCTTACCCATGTAAACCGTATCCTTTCCTTCGTACAGTTTTTTTCTCAGTTTTTCAGGGACAATCTTATCAATGCCGGAAAAAATTCCTTCGATGTCTCCATATTCTTTTATAAGTTTCAGAGCGGTCTTTTCTCCTATTCCGTTTATTCCGGGGATATTATCGGATTTATCTCCGGATAGACCTATTAAATCGATGATATTGACCGGCTCAACACCGTATTTTTTTATAAACCTTTTCCTGTCCGTAATACTTCCATCACCCGGATTAATAAGAAACACGTTATTCCCTATAAGCTGATACATATCCTTGTCTCCCGTCACTATATATATAATATTACTTTCAGTCGCGAATTTTCTGACTGCGCTCGCAATAATATCATCAGCTTCGTAGCCCTGTTTCTCAAAAATCCTTATGCCGAAAAGCTCAATTATCTTTTTTATTGTAGGAATCTGCAGGGACAATTCATCCGGCATGGGCTTGCGGTTTGCCTTGTATTCAGCAAAAGTCCCGTGTCTGACGGTGGGGCCCTTCATATCAAAAACAAACATTATGTAAACGGGTTCCTTCTCGCGCAAAAGTTTAAGAAGGGCAGTTATAAAGCCGTAAATGGCATTGGTGGGCTGTCCTGAAGAGGTTTTTAAATCCCTTATCGCATGGAAAGCTCTGTAAACAATTGAACTTCCGTCTATAATGTAGATATTTGCCATAGTGAGATTATATTTAGAAAAGAGTAGGTGAAATTATTTTTATTCTGTTTTACTCCATTTTTATGCCTGTGTAACTGCATTCTTTCTTTTCAAATTCCCGGCTGCCATGCATGAAAATTCAGCTTACCTTTCATTCGTTTTTATAGAAAGAATTTCCATTTCGGCGCTTAAAAGAAATTGTTGCTGCCTGTTTCTTCTCATTCTGAATTCGGGAATATATATGGCATTTGCTGAACTCTCCATTCCATAGAGAAAATCATATACCTGCTGCAATGTAATATTTTCCATGTTCAGCCTTATCTTTTCAATCACGAACGATTCTTTATCCACCAGAGGCAGCGGTTTGATACCCGTAATGTTTTTTTCTATCTTCTGTTTTTCTATGAGATTTCCCATATAGGAAAAAAGGGAGAAATCTGAATCAGCAGTTCTTATTATTCTTTCTTCTTCACTTTTTTTCTTTTGTTCGTACTCAAAACAAAGTTTGTCCAGAAGCTGCTTATCCGAATGTTTCTGAAAAATAATCTGATTGACAGAATCAAGCTTTTTCTTGCCTGGCATATAGATAAACTTGTATTCAAAAATAAATACGAATAAGATTATTAGGAAAAAAAGTTTTTTGTCATTCATCTTTTTCAATTCCAAGTGTCATGTTAAAAGATACCCTGTTTCTTTCGTCGTAAGAAACAGCCCCTATAGCAACACTGCTGAATTTTTCTGAAACAGCCCTTTTTTTTACATCTTCAAGTGCCTTGAGCGACTCTATGCGCCCGGAAATCGAAACATTGTCCGCCGCCACGGTAAACTGTTCTATCTCAATGGCTACTCCATCCGGAAAGAGAGCTGTTATATCTGCCATTATTTTTAAAATTGAAGGATATCCTGAAATGGTATCGAGTTTGGTTGTTTTTTCAGCTATCTTTTCCTTTATCTGGACAAGGGGGTCGACTATCTTTGTCACATCGGGACAGGTTGCAATGAACTTTTCTTTCATGGCATTAATTATGCTTTCTCTGTATCTTTCTCTTTCCGGCAGCTTGAAATAAGGAATAAATGCAATGAAGGAAGCAATAATAAAAATCAGCAAAAAGGAAACGGCATAAACTGGAATTTTTTTTCTCGCTGCAATTTTTCTCAATTTCAGGGGTTTCAGTTTATAGATACTGTTTTTTACCATACAGGGAAAGACAAAGTCTCTTTCCACGTCCTGCATGAACCGTATTTCTTCGCTGTCTCTTATTGCCTCATCCAGTTCCTTTCTCATCCTGTCGCATCCCAGGAAAAATACGGAGGATTTCCATGAAGACAGGATGGTTTTAAGCATATCCATGGCTTTCGATGTTTCTTCCATGGCAAATGAGTATGAATATGAACCTGCTAAACGGCCTTTTTCCGTTATATTTAAAAGGATATAATCATCAACCGCGTAAATTCCGGCATGGTTTTCTTTGACAGTATGCCTTTTCAGAAGGGAATTAAAAACAGTTGTATCAGAAAAAAAAGAGAGTTTCGCCCCGCATTTATCTGCAATTTCCTTCCAGTAATTATAAAGAACATCCTTTATTGCATATATGTTAACATATATTTTTCTTTCGGGATTTCTGTAGAATTCAAAGGAATAGAAGAAATTAGACGGAGACTCAGGCAGAATATCTTCAAGTTCATGAGGAAGAACCAGCCTTGCCTTTCTTGCATTTGTAAACGGGAGTTCCATCTTTCTGAATATAATATCAGGTTTTGAAACTATCACATTCAGAAGTCCGCTTTTAAGATCTTTTACGAGAGAAGAAATATTATCTTTTTCGACTATCCCTCTATCACCGTTAAGGGAATAAATGATTTTTTCCTGTTTCAGATAAAGAGTAAGAGTTTTCATATCATTGTCCATCTTAGAATATCAGTTTTCTTATCGTCACTGCGTATGTATGCTTTAATCATTTTTTCGCGGCCTTCCCTGTCAGTTACTTTTGAAGATATGCAATAATAGCTGCTCTTGAATGAAATTGCATTTCTGTTTCTTGTATAAGCTTCCCTGTTGATACTCATGATATCTCTTTCAGCAAGAGGCTTCCCTTCCCTTTCAGCCAGTATTCTCTCCACATTTGCCGATGTAAAACCCATTGCATTTAATATTTCAGGACTGCACCTGTTTACATTAATTTTACCATCTGAAATGATACTTACAAAGTTTACCAGACCTTTTTTTTCTTCCTCATCTTCATCCTTGCCATAAAATATTTCTTCAGTACAATCTCTCACGAGCAAAATCTCTTCCGCGGTATAAAACTTCCTGTTGGGGGGAGTGTAAGGCAGTCCTTCAGTCCTGTAATGGAAGGACTCCGCTCCGTTTTGCCTTGGAATGTCATCTTCGTCAATCCAGTCAAGCATAGAATCTCTCAGGGTCTCGGGATAGCCGGTAACAGCGAAGAAAACATTGTAAATATTTTGCAGAACGCCATTTATTTCTCCTTTTTCTTCTCCGAAAATCCTGTTAGGATTAATCTTGCCATTTTCATCCTCTACCGTTACATGAAGATTCATTCCTTCGGCCTCATAGATTTTTTCCTTCGGCCAGATCCTGTCAGCAGAGATAGAGGATGTTTCAAGAGACTGTTGAATTGCTATTATTTCCTTTCCTATTTCTATGCCAATTTCTGCAAGGGAATCCATATTTTGAAATCTTGAAGATGCACTCAGAACGTCAATGTAGCCCCTTGTCCTGTTTTGAAAAAATAAAACCATGGTTGACATGGCAAGTACTACTACCAAAACAAAAACCAGAACTATACCTCTATTTTTTTTTGATATCTTTTTCATTTGCCGGCAGTTTTACGGGATAAAAATATTTATCTCCATCATAGTTTATCTCAAGAGCCAATGCAACGGGTTTTTCCTTTTCATCCATGCTGTAATTCCATTCTTCTCCGTCATAAAACATAAAATCAATGCTTTCGCAGCGCTCCAGCACCGGAACCGTGAAAACGTATCCGGTCAAGAGATTTTTCTGCTGCCTTATCAAAAACTCCCCGCTCTCCTTTGATTCAACAAAATATTTCAAGTAAGCCGGATAGGACATGTCGCCTTCCAGATATTTAAAAGCGAGCTCTTTTTGCTCAAATGAAAAATCAGGTTCTTTTTCAACTATTAAACCTTTTGCTTCTTCATAAAAATTATTCAGAAATCTCATAAATATCTCTGAAGATTTCATCTTTTTCTGAAGTTCACCTGTAAGGCTGCCTACAGAAAAAAAGGTCATGTAAATGAGTGAAAAAACAAAAAAAGCTATGACAGTTGATATCAGTATTTCAATTAAAGTAAAACCCTTTTTCTGATTCAAGGTTATTCTCCGCCGGTCTCTGTTTTCACAAAAGGTATTAATATCTCAAAATCATCTTTCCCGCTCTTTATCTCAAGCCTGTAAGGGACAAAAGAAACATCGTATTCCGTATCCGTTATAATTATGTCGGAAAGGGATATTTCCCACTCGTATTCTTCAAAAGGCTGGGGAAATATACCGCTGCCTTCTTCGAGCTTTTCATTTTCAATCCTGAGCTCCTCTATTTTCCATCGGGCAAGCAATCCTTTTGTCTTATTTTCGTTTAACAGCCTTATATGCCTTACCGACATAATGAAACCGTCCAGGCATACCATGGCCGCTATGGCAAATATTGCCAGGGCTATCATCACTTCCAGTAAAGTGAAGCCTTTTCTACATGGGATATTGTTCATCAAAGTCAAAAGCTCCTTCAAGAATTTCGACAGATGAGAAATAAGGGTTGAGGAAAAGGGTATAATACTTATTGGCAGAGGGGTCCAGCAATACAAGCAAGCCGAATTCTTTTGTCCCATCGGGCTTGACAGCATATCTTAACCTGCCATTTAAAGCCGTTTCCTGTGTATTTTTACCGCTGATGAAAACCAGGTCTGTTTTTATGTACTCTTTTTCAGGAATCTCCTGGAAACCGGTTGCTTCCCCTGACAGCTCTTCTTCTGCAAGGTAGCTGTCTGTATCCAAATCCACCGTGAAAAAAAATGTCCTGTTTTTTTTGACAGCTTCTTTTTGTGTTTTCTCTATTTCATCGGCTATCTTGAAAAGCTTTTCATTTTCATGTACGGGAATAACAGCCTTTGCGGCAGGAAATGCAAGATAAAAAAAAAGCCTATGATTATTATAACCATCATAAGTTCAATAAATGTATAACCGCTTTTATACCTGGGAACTTGATATGTCTGCATCGGGTCCTTCCCCCCCTTCTTTACCGTCTCTTCCCATGGAAATTATCTCATAATCCTCTCCTGCCCTTCCGGGACTTAAATAGAGATAGCCGTTGCTCCACGGGTCCAACGGCAGAACATTTTTCTCAAGATACCCGCCTTCTCTCCACTTTGCAGGAATTCTTCCTACAGAAGGTTTTTCTATCAGGGCCTGCAAACCCTGCTCTGTACTCGGATAGAAGCCGTTATCCAGATAGAAAAGTCTAAGCGTCTGTTCGAAATTTCTTATCTGAATCTTGGCGGCCGTTACCCTTGCTTCGTCAATCCTGCCGAAAAACTTTGGCATGACGGTCATCGCAAGAATGCCCAGTATGACAATTACTGCCATCAATTCTATAAAAGTAAACCCTTTCTTGATATTTATATTTTTTAACATTTTGGACAGACCCCCGTTAATCTGTTGTTCCTTATGCTTAAAACTGCTTTCTCTTAATTATCTTATTGACTGGCTAATCTGGAAAATAGGGAGCAATACGGCAAGCACTATGATTCCCACAAAACCTCCCATGAAAAGAATCATTGCAGGTTCAAGAAAATTAACAAATCTTGTCGAACTCTGTGTCACCTCTTCCTCGTATATATCTGCAATTTTTCCGAACATTTCAGAAAGAGTGCCGCTCCTTTCGCCTGCGCTCACGAGCTGCGTAACAAGATAAGGAAAATTTCTGCTGTTCTTAAAAGCAACTGAAAGGGCCCCGCCTTTCGACAGGAAACCGATTATTTCCCTTATCTCTCTTTTCAATGTCGGACTTGTCAGAACCTGCCCTGAAATTTTAAGGGATTCTATGATTTCAACTCCTCCGGCAATAAGAATTGATATAGTGCTCGAAAAAACGGAAATTTCTTTTTTCAGGATTATGTTATTCAAAAAAGGAATTCTCATCCTGAAGAAATCAATAATCTGTCCTTCTTTGTAATTAATTAAAAAATTTTTCAGCACATAGTATAAAACCCCTGCTGCTACAATCATGTAAAACCAGGATGTTTTGAAAAAAGCGCTTAATTTCATCAACACCATTGTAGGACCGGGAAGCGTCATGTCTATCTCAGAAAAAATCTTGGTTATAGTCGGAGTTACAAATGTCAGGATAAATATGAAAACTGCCACGGAAACGGCCAGCATGAAAAAAGGATAACTCATTATACTCATGATTTTGCTTTTGAAGGCCTGCCGTTTTTCAAGAAAATCGGCAACTCTCATAAGTATTTTGTCAAGAGTTCCTGTTTCCTCTCCTGCCCTCACAAGAGAAATTATCATGGGTGAAAAAATAGAAGGATGTTCCTTCAAAGCTTCTGAGAAAACTTTTCCTTCCCTTATATTTCTCTGAATTTCACTGAAAATTTTTTTCAGGCCGGCATTTTTCATCTGAACCGTAACGCCTGTCAGACACTCATCGAGAGGCAGATTCGATGCCACAAAAGTTGCAAGTTCCCTTATTGCGATAACAATATCCCTCTCTCTGATTTTTCCTGAAAAAACCAGCGGACGGGAAGAAACAATTTCCAAAATGTCAATTACGTAGACACCCTGGTCCTTCAGTGCCTTTCTTGCAATATTTTTATCTTCTCCTTCTGTTTTGCCCGAAACCTTCCTGCCTTTCTTGTCAAGGCCAGTGTATGAATAAGTAGTCATATTTTCAAACTTCTTGAGTAACCCTGAGAACCTCTGCTATAGTTGTAATGCCTTTTTTAATTTTTTTGGCTCCGTCCATTCTGAGAGTCACCAATCCTTTCCGGAGAGCCGTTTTCTTTATTTCCACCGATGATGCCCTTCTGAGAATCATGTTTCTTATCTCGTCTTCTATAACCAGAAGTTCAGATATGCATGTCCTGCCGTAAAATCCTTCCTTAAAGCATAAAGAACAGCCTTTACCTTCTTTATATGTACCATCCTGAAGGTCTTTCTCTGTTAGGGATACCTGAGACAGTTCATCAATAGACGGCGATATTTTTTCCGCACATTCCCTGCAGTTAATCCTTATAAGTCTCTGCGCCATGACTCCCACAAGGGACGAAGCTATCAGATAGGGCTCCACCCCCATGTCGGCAAGCCTTACCACCGCACTTGTGGAATCATTCGTATGGAGAGTGCTGAAAACAAGATGGCCCGTAAGGGAAGCCTGTATTGCCATGTCTGCTGTTTCTCTATCCCTTATTTCCCCGAGCATTATTATGTTTGGGTCGTGCCTTAATATTGACCTTAGGCCGTTGGCAAAAGAAAGTCCTACCTTTGAATTAACCTGTATCTGGTTTATTCCATCCAGGTTGTATTCTACGGGATCCTCAAGAGTTATGATATTTATTCCCGGGTTATTTATCTTCGAAAGAGCAGCATATAACGTTGTCGTCTTACCGCTGCCCGTAGGGCCTGTGAGAAGAATTATACCGTGGTCAAGATGTATTAACTTGTTGAATTTCTCGTAATTTTCATCAAGGAATCCGAGTTCTGCCAGTCCGAATAGGAAAGAACTCCTGTCAAGAAGCCTCATTACCACCGACTCGCCGAAAAAAGTGGGAATTATTGAAACCCTGATGTCAATTTTTTTTCCGTCTGTCTTTATCGAAGCTCTTCCGTCCTGTGGAATTCTTTTCTCCGCTATATCCAGATTGGAAATTATTTTAATCCTTGTAACAATGGCGGGATGGTATTTTCGCGGCAGAATGAAAATATCATGCAGCAGTCCGTCTATCCTGTACCTTATCTTAAGTTCTGATTCTCCACAGTGAATATGGATATCGCTCGCCCTCATGGAAATAGCCCTGTACATAATCTGGTTGACAAGTCTTATTATTGGGGCTTTATTCGCAAGGTCGAGAAGGTTCATGCCATCTGTATCCAGGTCATCCTCAAGATGTATTGCGTTATCGGAACCCAGGTCATCTATTACCTTTTTGGACGAACTCGGATGGTAATAATATTTTTCAAGGCACCTGTTTATGGTTTCGGTGGAAGAAAGAGCTATTTTCAGTTCTTTATTCAGTTTTGACCTTAATTCGCCTATATCTATTTTCAATAAATCATCAGTAACAACAATTATCTCTTTCTCTTCGTTTTTTAAAAAGAGCAGGCAGTTGTTTTTCAGAAAAGAAAACGGGAATAAAGAAAGAAGCTCAGGGTCAACTAATTCTTCCGGATTTTCTATCCACAAAATGGAATTGTTGTCCATCATGTTACTTTTTGTTTTCTCCGATTATTTTCTGCTTTTCAGCGGTTAATTCTATGGCTTTCTCGAATGTGGTCATGATTCGGGGAGTGATGAAAATCAGGAGATTTGTCTTTACGGAAGTCCTTTCGTCCTTTCTGAAAAGCCTGCCCAGAAGGGGAATATCACCAAGGAAAGGCACTTTCTGAGTGGATTTGCCTTTGTCTTCTCCTACAAGCCCTCCAAGAACAATAGTCTCGTTATTGGGCACTATAAGGTTTGTCTCAGCCGACCTCTTGGCTGTCGTAGGCTGTCCGTCAATAGAACCTGTGATTTTTGTAACCTCCTGCGATATCTTCAGGCGGACATATTTATCCTGGCTTATCTGAGGCGTAATTTTAAGCATTATTCCCACATCTTTATAATCATAGCTTCTTATCGTGTCGCTCGTAGAACCTGAAGTATCCTGTATAAACCTTGTTTCTTTAAGGTAAGGTATATTCTCGCTTACGTTGATGGAAGCCTCATAATTATCCGTGGTCATTATCTGCGGTGTAGAAAGAATGTTAAAATAAGCATCTTTCTCGAACATGCGCAATATGGCGCCTCTCGAAAGATTTTGATGGAGAAGCCCTACTTCGAGAAATCCGGATGCAGATGCAGTGTTCCTCAATGTTCCCAATCCTTCTCCAACAAGGCTGGCCGTGTATTCTCCGTCTTTCACAGTATTTGCAAGAGTCAGCTCAACGCCTATTTCTTTTGCCTTGTCAAAACTAACTTCCACAATCATTGCTTCAATCAAAACCTGGTTGGTAAGAACGTCAAGTTCCTTGATTATTTTTTCTATATTGGGCAGGTCCGTATGCTCGGCATGTATGATTAACGAATTGGTTGCTTTTGCTGAAACTATGGAAGGCTGCATTGGCGGTACTTCCCCTCTCCTGACGATAGTCCTCGGTTTTGACAAGACCTGCGTAAGGACTTTTGCCACCTCCTCGGCATCTGCGTTCTGAAGCCTGTAAATGGACATCTCTTCCTTGCCAGGAGTGCTGGGCACATCTATTTTTGATATAATGTCCTGCAGCTTTGCTATGTTTTCTCCGATATCGGAAATAATAAGACTGTTTGTCCTGCCGTCGACAGTAATCTGTCCGCCTCTCGATATGTATGGAGTCAGAACCTGTGATATTGTATCGGGAGGATAGTATTTCAGGGGTATTATCTGTATGATAAAATCTTCAAGTTTATCGGGAGGAACATCTCCTATATTTACATCTTTTGCCCTTGTCTTTCCGTCAGTCAGGGGAATAATAAAAGAAACTCCTTCTTTCCTGACAGATGTAAAACCGTAAAGATTGAGGATTGACTTGAAAATATTCTCAATTTCTCCGGCAGGAACCGCTTTGTATGAATAGACTGTTATATTTCCCCTGACATTCGGGTCTATAACATAGTTTTCCTGCGTGTATTCTCCAACAAGTTTTATAAAAGTCCTTATGTCTACATTGTTGAAATTAAGGATAAAATCCTTTGATAATCCCAAACCTGCAATCAGGAAAAAAAATAAAAACAACAACACTACTGTTTTTTTCATTTGAACATCTCTTTATGCCTTGACCTATTCCAGTGTCCAGGCAGGATTTTCTGTAGGTAAAGGAATATTCTCCCCGGAACTGCTTTGTATCGTCCTGTGCTTCTTCATGAAACTGTCTATTGCATTCTGAAGCTCTTTTTTTACACCCTCGTCCTGTTCTGTTTTCAGTTTCTCCATAAATTTCGTAAGAGTATCATAACTGCTGTCCATTTGAGAGACAATGCGGATGGCATTTTTTCTCAGCTCTGGATTAGGGTCGTCAAGATACTTTAATACGGAAGGGTCTACTCCAAACATACCGGTCAGACTTCCAGTTTCACCTTCTTTCGTTCCGGTTCCACCTCTTTTTATATACCATTCAATTGCATCTATAATAGTCTTCCTGACTTCAAGGTTGGTCTCATGTTTCAGCCTGACAAGCATTGTTCTTAAAGCCAGAAGTTCGTTAATATCTCCCAATTCTTCGCTGTTGTCAGTGGAAGAGGTGGTTGTAGAAGTTCCTGAAAAGCTTCTTGTCGCATATATCTTTGTGGCATAATTCCTTATCAGAGGTTCGGGGTCAGTGAGCATCCTTAACAAGGTAACATCCGTTCCCATGATCATGTCCAATCCTGCAGATGCCAGGTCCCTTACTTCAGGGTCAGGGTCGGCAAGAAGCACGTAAAGGTCGGGAATGTAGATTATAGGCCCCACGCTTCCAGTTGTATCCGAAGAAGTGGATGATGATGAGGAAGTGGATGTTGTACTGCTTGAAAAAATGCGGTTTCTTGCCCCGCCCGTATCTGTATTGCTTGTACTTGTTGAAGACGAAGTGACAGAAAGGCCTTTTGCAAGGGATTGAATTGCCTGTTTCCTGATATTTGGGTCAGGATGCCTCAGCATGCCTCCAATTATATAGGCGCTTAACAGGTCATTAACCGCAGCAGTTCTTGAATTTGTTGTTGTATTGGTATTACTACTACTGCCGGTAGTGGTACTTCCGAAACCTCCACTTCTTGACCTTGTTGATGAAGTCTGGGCACTCACAAGGCATGGCGCCATTAAAAACCCCGAAAATGTAAAGCTCAGAATAAGAACCAGTTTTTTATTTTTCATTTTTGCCCCCCTTCTCCTGCCATGACAATTATAAACTACCTAAGTATATCGTCTACAATATCTAAGTCAGCAGAATAAAAATTGCTCACTTGTCATGCAGCCTTTCTTTCAATTATATTATACCTTTTTATATCTCTGCATGTAAGAACTAAAATTTTTCAAGTATTCCGGGCTTGACTTCATACTTGGTTTTTTCGACATCCGACTTGCTTATATCTTCGGCTTCCTTATATGTAGTAACTATATACGGCGTCAAAAAGAGAAGCAATTCACTCGAAGTTTTTCTGTATTCAGGTTTCTTGAAAAGATATCCAAGAATAGGAATTTTTCTTAAAAAAGGTATACCTGATTCCTGCGTTTCGTCCCTTTGTTGAATCATCCCCCCTATAACAAGAGTCTGCCCGTCAAAAAGAGTTACATTCTGCGTAGTCTCTCTTGTTGAAATAATAGGCTGCTCCGTTTCGTATCTTAAGCCGGCAGCTATGGCACTCAACTGTTTTATTTCAATAAGCCTCGAATCGTATATATTAAGAGTCAGAAAAACTGTCCTGTTCCTCTGTATAATGGGAGTAACTTCGAATTCCGTTCCGACTTCTTCCTCATATACTGTTACCGTTTGGCTCGTTCCGGTTCTTGCGCCCGTTTGAGGATTGTACGTTTCAGTGTATTCCGGAATTATGTACGGATAATTCTGAACAACCCTTATAACGGCAGTTGTTCCGTTAAGAGTCATTATCTTGGGTGACTGAAGGAGCTTGACATTGCCTGTAGTAGCAAGCGCAGTGAGAAGCAGGTTTATTTCCTTGTTTGTAACTCCGAAACCGAATCCCGTGGGCAGGGTTGCGGTATCTCCGGGAGTAAAACCCAGGTCGGTCCCGAACCTCGGCCCAGTAATCGTAGTATCTATTTTCTCGATCATTCTGGAAGCAACAAGCCAGTCGATACCGAAAAGACTTTCGCCAGAAGTAGCTATCTCAACTATCTTTGCTTCAAGCAGAACCTGGGAAACCGGAGTATCAAGCGCTGAAATGACTTCCTGTATCTGATTCTGAAGTGCTGGATTTTTTGCATCAACTATAATGGAATTTGTGCGAGGGTCGTTCACAATTGTTTCCATTTTGAAGGTTTCTCTCAATGATTTTGCAATCGAAGATGCGTCTCCATAAAATATATGAAAAGCTTTCCTGCTTTTTTCCTTTATGCTTTTTCCCCTGCTTTCATATTCAGCCTCAGTCATTATTTTTACTACACGCTCTTCTTCAATATATTTAAGACCGTTAGCCTCGCATATCAGGTTAAGGACTTTCTGAAGAGGCATATCTTTTACATTGATAGTCACCCGGCCTGATATACCCTTACTTAAAATAATGTTTGCACCCGTAAGGTCGTATAATAATTTAAGTGTCTGTTCAAGGTCTGAATCTGTCAGATTCAAGGTAATGGGAGTGGTGCCTACTTCCCCCAGTATGGGTTTTTCAAGTTCAGCTTTTTTTTCAATGATACTGTCCAACTGCAAACGGGCTTTATTCGATAATCTGATTGTTTCTGTAAACTCGCTCTTGTCGTATGCCGTCTTTGCCATATTAACAGTTGACAAGACATCCAGCATTTCAAATTTCGGGACGGAATGCTTCGTTTCCATTTCCTGCAAATACGCGTACGTGTCAAGAAGAACCTTCTGGGAGGCCGATGCAAGCTGCTCAAATTCTCCCTCGGTAACAACTTCCACATCCCTGATTGGATGTGTTCCGGGAACAAATTTATCTTTGGCACCGAGCTTTCCAAGCCTGCCCTCGGAAACACGCAGGTACCTTCTTATCTGATTTGCCCTATAGGTGGGATCAATACCCTGAATTTTCTTGAAAACATTGATGGCTCCAGTATAGTTTTTGGCGTAATAATTATTAACGCCCTCCATATACAAACTGTCAAGTTCTGATTTATCCTCAGGAGAAGCGTTAATAACAGTTCCAAATAAAGCACTCAGAGTCAGCACCATCAAAATAAGGGTTATTAAGCGTTTCATTTTCCTCCTCATATTATTTTACTTCCTGTTATGCAAAAAAGCAAGTTGCAAAAGTTTTTCTGACTGTCCTGTCAGTCAATCTTTATTTCGTATGTAACGCCGTCTCTTGAAAGATAAAGCTTGTTCTTATCCCTTCTTAATATTCTGAATCCTTCAACGATATCACCAATTGTAACCCTGTAAGTTTTCTGTTTACCTTCAATGAAAAGGTATTCAACCCCCTCGAAAAGCATTCTTCCCCTATAAATCAAATCGCACCGCATTTCGGGAAGTATGAGAGGAGTAATTTCCGGAGCAGTTACCTTTTCAAGCGGTTTAGCCTTAAGAGGTGCTGACACAGCAACATTTACAGGGGCAACAGAAGGAGTCTGAGGCTTTGATATGGAAGCTACCTTTTCTGGATGCATGGACTTTTCTTCCTTCAATATACTGACCATTTTAGGAGCTCTCAATATGGAAACAATCTCAGGTTTCGAAGCAAGGACTATACTGGTAGGTGTCGGCCTTTCAAGCACCTCCATTGTAAGCCGTCCGGGCGAAAATGGATCGCGTTTGCCCTCAATGTCAATTTTTTCTTTTGCAAAAACCGTTTTCTTCATATCAGAATCTGTTTTTTCCATCTGTTCTTCATTATATTGGCCTTCCTCCGAAACCTGCCGGCCGGAGTAAGGTTCTTCACCGACAATAGACCTCAACCTTGCTGAAGCATCCTTAAGTCCCCTGTAAAAAAGAAACATTTCCGCAAGCCATATCAAGAGAAGCAAAAGGGATACAAGCTTGAAAGCATTTTTCCTGAGAAAAGGCACAAGCAGGAAAGGTTCTCTATGATGTTCAACAACCTGAGTTGTTCTTATTGCTTTGGTTGGCAGAACTGCTGGTATTTTCTTTTTATTTACATCCGACGCAAACTTTTTAAGAAAACGGACTGATTCTTTTACCTGCAAAGAAGAGGATGCATCAATCCGTATTGATTCCTTTTGAAGAGCTGCAAGATGGGTTTTTATGTTAACTGCCTCTTCTTTGGTGACAGGGACAGTTTTTTGTTTAACGGAAGGTATCTGCTCAATTTTCTCGACAGACTTCACTTTTGGCTTACCGGCAGAAATCAAGCTTTTTTTTCTAAGTGACTGCTTTTCTCTCAAGAGTGAAGCCAGTAAATCTTTTCTATCTCTTTCCCTTTGGATTAGAAGCCCCGCTGTCAATATTCTTTCCTGTTTGCCCGCTTCAGCCTGTTTTCTGCTTTTTGACAGTGCTTCTTTTCCCTTCAGGGCGGCATCTTTCTG
>DAOQVZ010000015.1:22713-25968 GCA_035341815.1 bacterium | reverse complement strand
ATGAAGAAGGTTTATAAAAAATACGGGATACCTCTTAACTATAAATATACGCCCATATAAGAAATAGTAATGCTTGGAATTTCCACTGCATTTCTGTAAACCACAAAATAAAGGAGCCTGTCATGGCAAATAAAGAAAAAGCAAAAAGGGAAATATGCCAGGTTATCGATAGACACAGTAAAGAGATAATCGAAATAGGCGAAAATATTTTGAGGATGCCGGAAAAAGGTTTCCAGGAATTCAAGACAGCTTCCTACATACAGGAAATTTTAAAAAAGGCAGGTATTGCTTTTCAGTCAGGGCTTGCCGTTACCGGAATAAGAGCCGATATGAAAGGCAAATGTAAGGGTCCCAGCCTTGCCTTGATAGGAGAGCTCGACGCCCTGGCCGTGCCTGCACACCCTTTTGCCGACAGGAAAACAGGTGCTGCGCATGCATGCGGACACAATGGACAGATAAGCGGGCTGCTGGGAGCTGCCATTGCCATGAATGCAAGCGGCATAATGGACTATCTGTCAGGAGCCATTTCTTTCATGGCCGTGCCTGCCGAAGAGCTTAACGACATGAGTTACAGGCTTTCCCTTCGCAAAAAAGGCAAGATATCTTTTCTTTCAGGCAAACAGGAGTTTATAAAAACAGGCTGTTTTGACGATATAAATATGTCAATCATGATTCACGGATACAGCGGCAAGGCGGCAGGTATTACGGAATCCTACAACGGTTTTATATTCAAGGTTTCGAATTTTACCGGAAGGGCATCCCATTCTGCTGCGGCTCCCCATCTCGGAATAAACGCTCTGTATGCCGCAAATCACGCCCTTTCTGCCCTTAATGCACAAAAGGATACATATGTCGACGAGGAGCATGTGAGGGTCCATTCTGTTTTTGAAATTTTATCTCCGGCGGTCAACGTAGTTCCTTCGGATGTCGTCATGGAAACCCAGGTCCGTGCAGGAACTGTAAATGCAATTCTTGATGCGGCAAAAAAAACAGACAGGGCGCTAAAGTCGGGAGCCCTTGCACTTGGAGCCAAAGTATCCATACAGACCATTCCCGGATATATGCCTACCATTCAGAACAAGAGCCTTGCAGATATTTACAAGAAGAACGTTATTCCCTTTATCCCGGGTGAAAAATTTTATTATAATCCTCCCAAAGCTTCTTCAACGGATATGGGAGACGTTTCCCAGATTATGCCTGCAATACATCCTTACCTGGGAGGATGGTCAGGGGACGTGCACGGAAGCAATTTTGAAATATCCGATAAATATCTGGCCTATGTTGTGCCCGCAAAAGCTCTTGCTTTATGCGCCATTGACCTGTTGTGGGATGATGCTTCCCTGGCGAAAAACATCATGAGAGAGTCAAAACCTTCAATGACAAAAAAAGAATATCTTGCAATACAGGAAAAGAATTTTAACAAGGCGGTATACGATTACGGAAAGTAAATTGTCACGGTAGACATTACGCAACTTAATTGCCGCAAGTATTCACCGGGCCCGGTCAGCCAAAACTGTATTTTTTTGTCAAATTTCATACGTGTTTCACTGAGGACTTACTAATTACTGAAAGCATCAAAACTTCATGTTTTACATGAAGTCAGTTGACTATTCCGCCTTCTTCGCTGAGAAATATTCCCCTCAATTTCATCTCCACGCTTTGAGGATTTTCCGCGAAACTGAGAGCCGTTTCCTTGTCTATGAACCCGTTGTTTACAAGCGCTACCATTGAATTCTCAAAATCAATCATCCCGTCTTCTTTCCCGGCTTTTATCGCCTTAATTATCTTTTCGTCCTTTTCTTCAATTATAAGCCTCGAGATAAGAGGATTGACAAACATTATTTCGCAGGCTGGAACTCTGTTCACGTCCGGTTTTATTGAAGGAAGAAGCACCTGGGAAACAACTGCTCTCAAGTGAAGGCTGATATCCCTTCTTATCTGCGGCTGCCTGTTCTGGGGGAAAAAGTTCAGTATTCTTCCTATGGTCAGTGTTGCATTGGAACTGTGGAGTGTTCCGAAGACAAGGTGCCCTGTTTCTGCCGCATGCAGGGCAAATTCCACAGTGTCAGTGTCTCTCATTTCACCTACCAGGATTATATCGGGATCTTCCCTGACAGCATACTTGAGAGCGCTTTTAAATGATTCCACGTCAATGCCTATCTCTCTCTGGGTTATTATTGCCTTTTTGTTGTGGTATAGATATTCTATGGGGTCCTCAATGCACAATATGTGGCATGCCTTCTTGCTGTTTATGTCGTTTATCAAAGCGGCAAGAGTGGAAGATTTTCCGCAGCCTGTAGGACCTGTGACAAGAACAAGGCCGTTTACAAAATGGGATATGTTGCCCATTGATTCCGGCAGGTGAAGCTTTTGAAAGTCCGGTATCTCGTCTGAAATTCTTCTTGCGACAATCGAAGTGGAACCTCTCTGCTTATAGAAATTGACCCTGAACCTTCCTATTCCGGGCATGGCAAGAGCTATATCGATGCTTCCGTTTTCTTCCAGCGCTTCCCTGTCCCTGTCTTTTACAAGGGCGTCTTTTACCAATTCCTGCATTTTTTCAGGCGTGATAACGGGTATTTCTTCAAGTTTTACAAGGTTGCCTTTTATTCTTATTATGGGGGGCGAACCGACATGAAGATGTATATCTGATGCTTCGACCTCTTTTGATTTTTTCATCAATGCCGATATGAGATTGTTTTCGCTTACCATTGTGGTGCTCCTGTAAAGGTTAAATTTAGTTGCAGAATTGTTGTTATTATATTAACATATAGCTATGAAAATTGCCATAGTTTATTTTTCCCTGTCCGGGCGAACTGAAACACTGGGCAACCTTACAGCCGAATTGCTGCGCAGCAAAAATTGCGATGTTTCTGTTTTAAAGCTTGAAACAGAAAAAACAGGTTCTTTTTTCAGAAATTGCATCGATGCGTTTAGTCAGAAAAAAGCCAGACTGAAAACAATTCCGGATATCGGGGAGTATGATATTGTTTTTCTGTGCAGTCCCGTGTGGGCTTTTGACGTAGCGCCTGCAATGCGTTCTTTTATGGAAGACAGGGATATGAAGGGTAAAAAAGTATTCCTGATGACTACTTATGGAAGCGGCAAAGGCAAAGAAAGGGCAATGAACATGTTCGAGATGCTTGTGAAAGAAATGGGAGGAGATATCATTGGTAAAGCTGACGTAAAGGGAAAAAAGGTAAGGGAAGATTTTCATACCATAAAAGGAGGGATTGAAGAATGTTTAAGATAATT
>DAOQVZ010000015.1:0-22703 GCA_035341815.1 bacterium | reverse complement strand
ATAGGACCGTATTCTCAGGCTGTGGTTTCCGGCAATCTTGTTTTCCTTTCAGGGCAGATACCCATAGACCCGTCCTGCAACGAAGTAATAAAAGGAGACATATCGGCCCAGACCCAGCAGGTCATAAATAACATAATTGTCATACTGAAAGAATCCGGTTGCACGATTGAGAATGTCATTAAGACAACGGTTTTCCTGCAGGATATGAAGGATTTTGAGAAGATGAACCTTGTCTATGCGGGATTCTTCAAGCATAAACCGGCCAGGAGCACGGTTCAGGTTGCCTGTCTTCCCAAGAAAGTTCTGGTAGAAATAGAATGCATTGCCATAAAGGAATAATTTCATGAAGGCGGATTTCAGTCGCCCATGATTTTTATCAGGACTCTTTTTTCCCTGCGGCCGTCAAATTCACCGTAGAATACCTGTTCCCACGGGCCGAAATCAAGCTTGCCTCCGGTTATGGCAACAACAACCTCTCTTCCCATAATTTGTCTTTTCATATGCGCGTCGGCATTCTCTTCCCCTACGTTATGCGCATACTGTGAAACAGGCGCATGCGGCGCAAGTTTTTCGAGCCATATTTCATAATCTCCGTGAAGTCCGGGCTCATCGTCGTTTATAAATACGCTTGCGGTTATATGCATGGCATTTACAAGGCACAGCCCTTCGTTGATGCCGCTTTCATCAACGGCCTGCTGCACTTCCCGGGTAATGTTGACAAAACCAACCCTTTCCGTAATTTTGAAAACCAACTCTTTCCTCCAGTGTTTCATATGCAAATTCCTTTTTATTTTCTACGCAGGTTTTTTTTTCAAGGCACAAGCACCGCTTTAATGACAGGCATGGAGCCTTCTATTATAGCTTTCATAGTTTCTTTTGCCTGTCCGAAGCCGAATGTATGGGTTATCAAGTCCCTTGCTGGAAGCAGACCGTTTTTCAGGAGATTGATGGCCACTGGAAAATTTATTGCCGGTTCGGCGAATGTGGGCTTAAGGGTAATTTTTCTGAATATCATATCGTTTACATCCACATTGATTATGTTCTTGCCTCCGAAATGAAGGCCGTAAAATGTAATAATTCCTCCGAAATGTATTATTTTGAATGCGTCGGACAGGCTCTGGGGGGGAGATGAAACTATAACCCTGTCCACTCCATCTGGAAATACCTTTTTAATTTCTTCCTCTATATTTTGCCTGCCGCTTTCAAGCACCAGGTCGCAGCCCCATTTTCCTGCCAGTTCCAGCCTTGCTTTTTCTCTCGGGTTGTCTGCAGGCATACCCGTGATAGCGACAAATCCTGCGCCTCGCAGCTTTGCTATTTTTGCCGACATCAACCCGAGAGGCCCAGGCCCTAATACTGCCACGCTTCCTCCCAGGGGGATTTCTGCATTAAGAACGGAAGTGAGGGATACTGCCAGAGGCTCTGTAAGCGAGGCAGAAACATAATCAAGGCCCTCAAACCTGTCAAGGCAGTTGTAATTAACAGACAGGTATTCTCCCATGCCCGGTTGTTCTTCCATGTTGTACATGTTTCTGCAGAATTCAGGATGGCCGCTTTTACAGTCCCTGCATACTCCGCACATGGTGCAATCTTCAACTATAACCGAGTCGCCGGTCTTGACATTCTTCACGTTTTTGCCCGTTTCAACAACCTCTCCGGCTATTTCGTGCCCGAGAGGCATGGCATTTTCTTCCCAGTCCCTGACAAAATTTATATCGGTTCCGCATACTCCGCATGCATGCACCTTAACTATCACATGGTTTTCATCGGGAGGTTTTATATCTCTTGTTTTAATATTGAGATCGATATACTTTTTCCCGTAAAGTCCCTTGCTTTCCATTTTTTCTCCTTTACCCCGTTTATCCCGGGCATTTCCGGGGAACTCTTCTTTGATATTTTCTTCAAGGTGAGGGGTTATGATTCATGCTGCCCCGTAGAGTTTTCCGTCAGCCCCTGGATAAATCGGGTCCTCTGCATGTTCCAAAACGGTTTTCAAATCTGCAAAAACCTTCCGGAAAGAAGCAACTATTTTTTCCATCAGCAGCATATCGTTCGGCGGATGTATTCCGTGTACTACGGTGTAATTATCGCAAAGCGCTTTCGCCACGGGATAGTTTTCAATATTGTAGTCGTATTTTATGCCCTTGTCTTCGTTTACTGACCATGGATATTTTGAGCCTCCGTAACCGAGTTTGCTCTGGAATATATCCTGTGCGGGAACGGGCATTGTCTGCCACTGTCCCACAAGCACACCTTCTTTGTAAAGGGCTTTTTCCAGGGCAGTCCTGAATCTGCGGGGCGTGCAGTCGACACCGGCGGCTTTCGGGTCAAATCTGACATTGTACATGAAATATACGTGCTTGCATTCAGGGGGACAGTGAGGTGGTATAACGCCAGGTATTTTTCCAAGGTTTTCAGTCAGGTAGTCCGCATTCTTAATCCTTATGCTGTTGTATTCGTCGAGATGTTTCAGCTGGCCCCTGGCAAAAGCGGCGGGCAATTCCTGGTTCCTGTACATATACCCGAGAATCGAAGCATTGTATTTTCTCCTGTGGCTTACCTCGTCAACTTCGTCTCCGAAACATCTTATAAGATTGCCCTTCTGGAGCAGGTTTTCGTCGTTTGTAACAAAAAATCCTCCTTCTCCTCCGGAAAGATTTTTAAAATTGTTCAGGCTGAAAGCCGCAACATCTCCCATTGTTCCAGCTTTCCTGCCTTTATAAGTGGCGCCGTGGGACTGGCAGGCGTCTTCTATGACAAAAAGATTATGTTTCCTTGCTATTTCAAGAATGGGGTCCATATCGGCCGACAATCCCTGTATATGCACGGGAATTATTGCCCTGGTTCTTTCCGTAATGGCCGCTTCAAGTTTTTGAGGGTCCATGTTGTAGGTTCTGCTGTCTATGTCAACAAAAACAGGAATGGCGTTCTGGTGGATGGCGCATGAAGCCGAGGCAAGGAAGGTGAAAGCGGAAGTGATTATTTCGTCTCCCGGCCCGGCCCCTATGGCTGAAAGGGCCATGTGAAGAGCGGCGGTTCCACTGCAGGTTGTCAGACAGTGCTTTACTCCGAGATAGTCCGCCCATTCTTTTTCGAGAGCACTGACCTGGGGAGCTGTACCTCCTGCAAAAATGGCGCTGTCAAGAACTTCGTTCACCAAAAGTCTCGTTTCGTTGTTTACAACGGGCCAGTTTTTGTAATCTTTTCTCTGCAGTACGGGTGTTCCGCCTTCAATAGCAAGTTTATCTTTCATCTCATCCTCCATTGTGAATTTTAACTGTTGAGTGGCAAGATTATTTGAACCTTCGCATATCAGTAGTTTAACCAATTTGCAGCATGCTGTCAAGTTTTATAGCCGGCAAAAGGTTTTTCAGATGTACTCTCATGGATTTTTCTCAGGCATTCCTTTCTCATTCAAAAGCCACCGGGGGCGCCTGATAAATGAACCGTTATTGAAAGTCTGTTCGATAACTGAGTGTTTTTCGAGGTAGTCAAAACAGCTTCTCATGCAGCCGCGCGAGCCTTCTATTCCGAGCGCACCCTGTCCCCATTTCTGTATGTAGGCATGTCCCGGGATAATGTATCCTGAAGGATGTTCGAGCGATTTTCGCCATTGTCCCGTTGACATGGGCCAGCAGAATTTGTACGCAGTTTCTTCAGAGACTTTTTGTTTCGTGACGTCAAAACTGTAGCCAGGCAGGGCTTTTGCCATGAAAGGAGATACCCTTGGGTCGCCCCCGTGGTACATAAGGGTGCATTTTCCCATGTCTACATCCGCCCATCGGTAAGTTTTATCTTCAATTGTTATTTCTATGAATTTATTTTCCTTGATGTGCGGGATAGCTCCCGGACAGCCTCTTACACATGCCATATCAAGCTTGCATATGCTGTTTGGTTCCACCAGTGGGTCAGGTTCCAGGATTAAGTCGGTAAGTATGGCGGCAAGTCTCTGTCTCGGCCCGAATTTTTTTGTGAGAAATACCTTTGACCAGCCAATTTCACCTATACCTGCGGCTACTCCGGCTATTCTAATTGCAAGGTTGACTTCCGGCGCCACGCCCCCTTCTCTTAAAGGTTTTGTTCCGGGAGCGTCTTCCACAGTTATGCCCGAGTAAAGAGGAACCGCCTCGTATCCGAAGTCTTCTATAAAACAGGCTGTTTCGTAAAGAGGCATCTGGAGGAAATACGTATTGAGAAGTCCGGAGTAATCAAAATAAGAATAATTAGGCCAGTATGTTCCTTCTTCTATCCCTCTCCATCCTCCCCTGACAATTCTACGTCCTATGACTATGACAGATTTTGCTTCCGGGAAAATGCTCAGAGGATGCATCTTTTTCGGGGCATCTTTGAATCTCTCTATGTTTGCCGCGCCGAAAAGGTCGAGTCCGCGTGACAACGCAAATTGTTTTATTTTTTCTTTTGAAATATTTTTAAAAGGCATGGCCGCTCCCATCCTATAATTTGTATAAATCTTTTTCCTCTTTTACTGTCCATATTTCTCTCTGCCGGAAAGGCAATCTGAAACGGTTTTTTATCCTGCCGTTTTTTTCAAGGAAATCGGCGCATGTTCTGATGCAGACGGAAGCTATCCTGTCAGGTTTTGCCGGTGGATAATACGGGTTTGTCAAGGCGCCGTTTTTGCATGTTCTGCATTTTTCATAATCTATACCGGAAACTGTCATTTTCTTTCCTGCAATTTCAATTTCTTTTATGCCTTTTAACGCCCCGAGAGGACAGAATCCCCTGCATTCTTCGTTTCGCGGGCAGATTATTCCGCCAAACAGGGGGTCGGGTTCCAGGACTGCATCCGTAAGTATCATCTGTAACCTTTGCCTCGGTCCGAACTTAGGAGTAAGCAGTATATCGCAATATCCTATTTCTCCGATTCCGGCTCTTACCGCTGCATCGTTGAAATCGAGCATTACATTAGGTTCCGGGTTTCCCTTTTTTACCGCAACTCCCATGGGCGGTATTTCGGGAGGAAGGTTTGGTAAAGGTACGGCTTCCCATCCTCTGTCCTCGAGGAATTCCGAAACTCTGAAGGTTGTGAGAGCTATATAACGGTTATCGAGCCAGTCGTATCCGTGGAAAATATAATTCTGGAAATTAGTTCCTTCCTCAACCCCCCTTAATGTGCCCCTTGTAATTCTTCTTCCTATCATTATGACAGACCTTGTTTCAGGAAATATCGCCCGCGGGTCTTTTTCGAAAGGCAGTCCGTCAAATCTCTCAACATTTGCAATTCCAGCCAAATCTGCCCCTGCCGTTTCTGCAAATTTCTTCAGTTCTCTGCTATCCATGTTTTCTCCGTTTAGGTTGTCCGCAACATATGGACACGCTCTTACTATATTATTACATAAATGCAGAATTGTACAGCGAAGAAGGTTGACTTGCTTATTCAAACCGTTTATAATATTCCCATGGGAAATATATGGATTACTTCATGGAACCACTGCGACATGGCAGGCAAAGCTATAATGGTGATGCTGGTAATGCTCTCCTTTTATTCATGGTATATCCTGATAGAAAAATTTATTTTTCTAAGGGATAGCGAGAAAAAAAACAGGTTGTTTGAAAAATTTCTCATGAAAGGTGAACCCCTGAGGTCTCCCGATTGTCCGCTCAGTTCAATTCTTGAATACGGCATGGAACTGAAAAGAAAAACAGGTTCTGATTACCTGGACGGGTATCTTGAAAAAGCCTTTCTGCAGGAACAGGGAAAACTGGAGAAAAAAATTGCTTCTCTTGCCACCGTTGCGACAATTGCGCCTTTCCTCGGGCTTTTGGGAACAGTATGGGGACTTTTGCTGTCTTTTCTGGGAATTGTTGCGGCCGGGGCTTCTTCTGTAAGGGTAGTGGCGGCAGGAGTTTCAGAAGCCCTGATTACCACCGTGGCGGGCCTGGCAGTTGCCATTCCTGCTTCCATAGGTTATAACTACTACAGAGACCGCATATTCAAAATCCTCGACAGAATGGAATGCCTTTTCCCGTATATATTGAACTACCTGAAGAATTCAGACTGAAATCCGGAGAATAAGAGAAAAACAATGCAAAGGATAAGCAGAAGGGATAACAATTCCTCATTGCCGCAGTTGAATATAACCAACCTTGTCGACGTGGCATTGACCCTGGTTGTAATACTGCTTATAATTTCTCCCTTTATCGAACAGGGCATTGAGGTGAAACTGCCTTCATCCTCTCCAGCAGAAATCCAGATTGAAAAAAGCATAGTAATCACGGCAGCCCCTGATAATGTTTACTATCTTGAAAGCAACAGGGTTACGTTAAGAGAAATGTACAATATTCTAAGAGACAGGAGCAGGGATAACAAAGACATTTCTGTTATTATTAAAGGGGACGAAAGTGTCTCTTACAGGAATATAATAAAAGTTCTCGATATAGCTAAAAAATGCGAAATAGAGAAAATTGGGCTGGCTACTCAGGCAGAATAAAAAGAAAAAGCCTGGGCATAACTTTTGCAATACACTGCCTGGGTTTCTTTTTTATCGTAGGGCCCGTGTGGCAAAAGAAAAATGTTGAGGTTCAGAAGGTATTTGACATTCAGGTTATAAATATGCCTGAATCGGAATTTCGCATTGAAAGAAAACCTGTTCCTGTTGTGAATGACAATAAAACCCTGCCTGCCGAATCAGCAAATTCCCGCAAGGAAAAGCCGTTAAAGAGGGAACCTCGTTTGATGCGGCCGGAAGTGAGGAAATTTTCAAAAGAAACGAAAGAAGATCCCACGCCCTTTTCAAGCCAGGATTTCAGAGAAAGTCTTATTTCGAAAGTGGAGAAAACGGAAAGTCTGCCTGCCAGAGAAAGAAGAGAGGCGTCAAAAAAACAACCCGTAAAAATTGAAAAAATAGACAATTCTCTTGTAGAAATGAGAGTTCCACAATCAGATGTAAGCATACCGGAATGGTATCTTGCCCTGGTGCAGAACAAGATAAAAGAAAACTGGAAGACATACAATATGTTGAGCAGAAGAACGACTACCGTTTCTTTCAGGATAAACAGTAAGGGAAGGATAGAAAATATTTCGCTCGAATTGAGTTCAGGTAACGGCAGTTTTGACAGGTCGGCCATTGATGCAGTAAAATTAACGAAGGATCTGCCGCTGTTCCCGGCAGAAATAAAACAGCCGTATCTGGATATTGTAATGGAATTTAACACGGAGGAATAGACATGAAAAAAAGGTGGAAATTATTTTTTCTTGCGGTTTTGTTTTTTTCATCCTGTCTTCATGCTTCTTCGCCCATTTTTCTCAGAATAACCAAGAATCTTCAGGAAAAGGCGGATATTGCTCTTCTTCTTTCGGTAAACAAGGATGGATACTGGGAACAGTTTATGAAAATTTTGAGCAGGGACCTTGATTACTCGGGATATTTTTCAGTTACCGGGTCGAAATTCTCAGAACAACTTGCCTCGGACAGGAAGAAGTATGCGACACAGCTCGTTTTGACTGGCAGGGAAACAGCTGACGGAGTCCAGATTGATGTTGAAGACATGCTGGATGAAAAGGTCATGTTTGAAAAGGCATATAAAAAAACAGAGCCTGCCGGTTCCCTTGCGCACAAGATATGCGATGATATCGTTTTTCATCTTACCGGAAAGAAGGGAATCGCAGGAAGCAAGGTGCTTTTTGTGTCAGATGCTACGGGAGAATACCAGGTATACCAGGTTGACTATGACGGTGAGAATATGGTCCGGCTCACTGATGCAGAATACCTTGTCCATTATCCTAAATGGCTGACGCCGTTCAGGGAATTTCTCTTTGTGTCATACCAGGGCGGCTGGCCGAAACTTGTGAAAAAGAATATATCCACAGGAGAAGAAAAAATTATTCTTGCCCAGCCTGGACTTAACGCCTGCGCTTCTCCATGCAACCAGACAAGAGAAATGGCAGTCGTTCTCAGCAGGACAGGCCATCCCGAAATACATATCTCCGATTTCAGCGGGAATATTATAAACAGGGTTACATACAGTTCCGCCACCGACGCTTCTCCTTCCTTTTCCCCCTGCGGGAAAATGATCGCTTTTGTTTCTGACAGGCATGGAACCGCACAGGTATATACCATGACGAGAGAAGGGAGCCGGATAAAAAGGATAAGCTTCGTGTCTGGATATTCCACGTCGCCAGCCTGGTCTCCTGACGGCAATTATATAGCCTACGTGTTTCTCAAAGGAGGCAATTACGGAATAGCCGTGTATGAAGTTTCGACGGGAGAAACAAGCATCATAGGCGAATTACTTGGTAGCGAAGACCTTTCCTGGGCGCCCAACAGCAGGCATATAGTCTATTCCAACATCAGGATGCGGCCTTCAACAGTAATGGTGATAGATATTCTGACAAGAGAAAAGAGAAGATTGACCAATGCCGCGTATAATGCTTTCAGCCCCAATTGGGGTTCTGATTGACAAAATGGCAGTTTGTTATATAATGGAAAAGAATGCATGTTTTTTTCAACCGAAAAAGGGGGTCGTAATGAAGAATTTAAGAATTCTATTTCTGTTTGCTGCGCTGATATTTCTTGCCGGCTGCCAGTGTCCAAAAACAGCAAGGGAAAAATTTCTCGATGGTGCGATTGATGGTACAAAAAAAGAGGAGGTTAAACCTTCTGCGTTGTCTATTTTCACTCAGGATATAGAGCCTATTAATCCGGTTACACCCGGCACGACTGTTAAAACTCACGGTTCCGGAGACGCCGGAAAAGCTACTGCATATGAAACTCAGCAGGCAACAAAGGGCCAGCCTATTCCCCTGCAGCCTATTCCCGAAGGCAAGGTTTTTAAATCGCCTTCGGATATCAGTCCCGAGCTGGCAGAAATATTCAAGCGGATATATTTCAACTATGACAGGTATGATATACGGACGGCTGACGTGCAAGTCCTGACAAAAATCGGAAGATATCTGCTGGAAAAACCCAACATGGAAGTTTTGATAGAAGGACATTGCGATGAGAGAGGCACAAGGGAATATAACCTTGTTCTCGGAGAACAGCGCGCCTTGAGCACAAGGCGGTTTCTTGTTGAACTGGGTGTATCGCCCAAGAGGCTTTACACTGTAAGTTACGGCAAGGATATGCCGGCCGATACCCGCAGTAATGAAGATGCGTGGGCTAAAAATAGAAGGGCTGATTTTAAAATAGCGGAGTAAAAAATGAAATTTTACTTAATGCCGTTCTTCTTTCTGTCACTTGTTTCATTGTTTTTTGCCGGCTGCGAAACAATTGCCACGAAAGACGACATTGGAGTGGTGCAGAGCAAGGTTTCCAATGTGCAGGATGATTTTTATGCGACGTCGAAGGTAATAGCCGAACGGTTTCAGGTCCTTGAAACAAACACGAATGAAAGGTTTTCCGCTGTATCTTCAGACATCAGCTCGCTTTCTAAAAAAAATGACAGGCTTTCTTCGGATGTCGAAAATCTGACAAAAGAAAAGGCTATTATTTCTTCGCAGCTTTCTTCAGTGGGTGGCGATATAAGAGAGCTCAGGGGAAAGATAGATGAGCTTGATTATAAATTTACAGAAGAAATGAAGAAAGAAAGAGCTGACGTCGAGCAGAAGAATTTCGAATTGCGACGGGATATCGACGGGCTCAAGAAGACTTACAACGATATTATATCGTCAATTTCTTCCCTGAGCAAGAATTTATCTTCCATACAGAATGATATGCTCACCATAAATAAGTCGCAGCTCAAAATCACGGAATCCATTAACAGTGTATCTTCCGACCTGGATAAAAATACTGCAAGGATTAACTCCATTGAAGAAAAATCAGTGAAAAACATGGCTGTTTTTCTTGACGAAATTACACGGCAGGAAAGCGAGATATTCTGGATTAGAAAGGAACTCTTAAGCCTGAAAAAGTCAGGAGACCCGGCAATTGAAGTTCAGCCCCGGACAGAGGAAAAGCAAAAAGATGAAAAAATTCCTGTGAAGGCTGCGGAAAAAAAATATTATACGGTAAAGAAGGGAGACAGCCTCAGTGTTCTGGCCAGCAGGTTTAAAACAACCATAAAAGAAATCAAGACAGCCAATAAGCTCAAAAAAGACACTGTTTTTATCGGTCAAAAGCTTATCATTCCTGAATAAGCTCGCCTCAAAAGATAAGATTTCCTATATTTAATTTGGATTTTACAACCATGCATTTTTTGAATTTATACTGATTACCATGGAGAAGATATGTTTAACAGGAAAAAACCGCTTGTTAATCTGAGGGGCGTTCATCTTGACCTTAAAGGCCTTCCTCCGACAGAGAAAAGGCTCCATGAAATGCTTGAAATAATGGCCCTTGCCCGGATAAACTGCGTTCTCGTTGAGTGGGAAGATACATATCCCTGGTCAAAATACCCCGAACTTAAAAATGAAACTGCATATTCCCAAGCGGCCGTGACAAAATTCCTCGACAGGGCGGAAAAACTTTCAATTGAAGTGATACCCCTTGTCCAGTGTTTCGGTCATCTTGAAACCGTGCTGTCGAAAAAAAGGTTTGCCGGTCTCAGAGAAAATCCCGCAAACATGTCGGAACTCTGTCCTTCAAAGGAAGAAAGCAGGCAGCTGATAAAAGACCTCATAAAAGATATACTCAAAACACATCAGGGCAGGATAAGATATCTTCATCTGGGAGGCGACGAAGCCTTTATCATGGGCTCATGCCCGGAATGTAAAAAGATTGTTGAAAAAGAAGGCAGGGCAGCTCTTTACCTGAAGCAGGTTTCCCCTCTGCTTGAATACGTTGGAGAAAAAGGCATACAGCCCATTCTGTGGTTTGACATGATGTGCAAATGGAGCGCCGGCGAGACCAAAAAACTGCAAGGAAAAACGGACCTTATGGCATGGGCGTACGGTCCCGTGTTGAGCAGCCGCGCGATAAATACCATCCCAAGGTTTTGCGAAGCAGGCATTTCCGTATGGGGAGCTTCGGCTTTCAAAGGTGCTGATGGGAACATGGCAGAATTGCCCGACATGGGGCAGAGGGCCGACAATATACTTGCATGGCTTGAAGTGTTCAGGGAAAGTGAGCTTAAAGGCATCGTGGCAACTGGATGGAGCAGGTACAACAGTTTCATGTCGCCCTGCGAGAGCCTTGAAGCGTCTCTGGATTCTCTTGTTGTTTCAGGCTGTGCCATGTGGGACGGCAGTCTGCCTGCCGGGTATATTGAGGAAGCAAGGAAATTTCTGAATGCCGGTAAGATGAAGAAACTTGCCGGACAGAGTTTTAAGAGGTGCCTGGAAGCCTGTACCGCCGTTGACATGTGGAAAAGGAGTATGATAAATATTCTCTGCCAGATAGGACCGAGACCCGCATTTCTTTCGGGGGAAAAAGAGAGAAAGAACCCGCATGAGAACGATGCCATATGCAGGCTGATTGAAAAAACTCTTGAAGAAGGACTCAAGGTTCTTGAAACCTGGGTAAAAGTACATAAGGGGCTTATCCCGTATATGTGGCTGGAATACTATAAGGAATCCCGATATCGTCACCTGGAAAGTTACGCGAAAACGCTCATGAAGAAGCTTCGTTAAGAAGAGAAGAAACTTTTCAAGGCTTAAGAACCACTGCAAGAGTCTTGTCCGGAGAATCCACAACCAGGTTGCAGGCATCGGGTCCTTTATCAAGAGGAAACGAGTGTGTTATAAGAGATTTCATGTCTATCAATCCTTTTGCCGTTGCCCTGTAGAATTCCTCAATGTTGCGTTTCGTGGTCCACGGTACGAAACCTCTGGGATAATCCTTTCCCTGTTCATAATCGTCATCGTGATACCCGGGGCCTGTACGCGCGGAGCTTCTTATATCCATGTTGCCCATGGATGATGCAAATCTCGTTTTAATCTCGCATCCGCCGGGTATGACAACCCTTCCCATGAAATGCCTGTCCTGTGAGGTTTTCATCACCTTCAGGATATTTTGGAAAAGTTGCGTAGCATCGCCTCCGAAACAGATAAAAGCACAGTCTATCCCGTAAGGCGAAGAAAAATCCTGGCATTCTTTGACCCAGTTTTCATCTGCGGGATTAACAACAAGGTCAAATCCTGTTTTACCTGCTATTGACCTGCGTTTTTCGATGTAATCAACTCCGCATACATGAGTTCCGCAGATTGAGGCCAGCTGTCCTATCATGTTTCCCAGAATTCCCAATCCAAAGATAATCACATTTTCCCCGAATTCAAGTTCTGCCCTTCTTATTGCCTGTAGAGCCGTTCCTGCAAGGTTTGAAAATGATGCCTCTTCAAAGGAAATTTTTTCAGGAATGGGAACACAGAGATTCTGAGGCACAGCGGCAATGCTTGCATGTTTTGCCCCGCCTCCCATGCAGGCAATTCTCATTCCTTTCTCAATGGTTCTGACCTGCGGGCCTTTTTCAATTACAATGCCGGAATTCTGATAGCCGAAACCCCTTGCTTCAAAAGCAGGTGTTGTGTTTGTTCTGAGGTGTTTTATTCCTCCCAGTTCAGTGCCGGGACTTATTCCCGATGCTTTTACTTCCACGAGCACTTCATATTCTTTCAATGAGGGGACATCCTGCTGCTGCACCTCAAATCTTCCTGTTCCATCCATTGTCAAAATTTTTCTTTTCATTTTGCCTCCAGCGGAGTTTGGAAATACAAGGTATGCTGAAAAGACGCGGTAAGCGCCCCCAAGGGGACTCGAACCCCTGCTACCACCTTGAAAGAGTGGTGACCTAACCACTAGTCGATGGGGGCGTACAAATGGAATTCTCAGAAAAAAAGTCAATAACAAAACCGAAATTTAATTATACAACTTTCCGGATATCTTGTCAATCTCTTGTATTTTCCATTTTTCTTTTTAAAGGGCCCGCATTTTTTTCATACCATTCAACGGTTATCAGAAGGCCTTTTTCAAAAGGTATCTCCGGCTTCCAGCCAAGTTTTCTGATTTTTTCTGAAGAAATACTGTACCTTTTATCGTGTCCGGGTCTGTCTTCCACTTTCTTGATAAGGGATTCCGGTTTGCCGGTGAGGCGGAGAATCATGCCTGCAAGGATAATATTTTCTTTCTCGCTGCCGGCTGATACATTGTAAATTTCTCCGTCTGAGCCTTTATGCAATACTGTGTCTATCGCCCGGCAATTATCTGTTACGTAAAGCCAATCCCTTTTTTGCCGGCCGTTCCCATAAATGGGAAGTAAGAGGTTTTCAAAAGCATTGGTTATAAAAAGCGGAATGGCCTTTTCGGGATGCTGGTTGGGCCCGTAATTGTTCGTGCTGCGTACTATATAAACCGGCAGGTTATAGGTTTTTCCGAAGGAAATAGTCAGCATGTCCGCAGAGGCCTTGCTTGCCGAGTAAGGATTGGAAGGATTCAAAGGGCTTTCTTCCGTGAATGAACCTTTTTCAATGCTGCCGTACACCTCGTCTGTGGATATCTGGATGTACTTTTTGATGCCTGCTTTCCTGCAGGCTTCCAGCAGGCTGAATGTTCCCATAATATCGGTTTTCAAAAATTTTTCCGGTTTTCTTATGGACCTGTCGACATGCGATTCGGCCGCAAAATTGATGACGGCATCATATCCCCGGACGACCTTCTCCATCGTTCTTTTATTGCAGATATCTTCTTTCATGAATGTATAACAGGGATGTTTATCAATTTCCTCAAGGTTGGCAAGATTACCAGCATAGGTCAGTTTATCTATATTAAGTATCCTGTAACCGGGATATTTCTTAACCAGAAGCCTGATAAAATGAGAACCTATAAATCCGGCTCCTCCTGTTACAACTATATTCATTCTTTCTTCTCCGTTGCCAACCTGGTTTTATTAGAAGGAAATAAATATCTTTCATCGGCATCATTCTTTCATAATCCGGAAAACAACCTTTTACTGTACAAGGTATGTTTGTTTACTGCAAATTTAAAAGAAAGCAAAGCGGGTTATAACGCTTTATTATCATGCTCCCTTCCATTTCTGCCGTCCCGCTTGCCCCGGGCTTATCCGGGGCTTGTCCCGTTTACCCCGGGCATTTCAGGGGAACTCTTCCCTGTTTTTCCTCAACTGTGAGGGGCTTGTCCCGAACTCTTCCATGTTTCTCCTCAACTGTGAGGGGCTTGTCCTGTTTACCCCGGGCATTTCCGGGGAACTCTTCCCTGTTTCTCCTCAACTGTGAGGGGAATTCTCCCTTGCTACGCCTTCAAGGTGAGAGATTATGATTTATCTTCATGTTCTTTACAATTGTACAACCCAATTATCCGAATTGCAAGCTTTTAAGACGATAAGGTTTAATATTTACGCAATACTTATTAAATGTTACCATATTTCAAAAATGCGCAGCTTTTCATTGAGGATAAATACTTAAAAAAAATCTTGAAAGAACAGATATGACGTGCAAAGGAGGAAGAATGGAACGGTTCAGTGTCAACGGGTGCATAGGAGAAGGAGCGTACGGTTCTGCAGATTTCCCGGAGGCTTCCCATCTTCTCAGCCACATGGATTATCTCGGTATAGACCGCTGTCTTGTATGGCACAGGCAGGCTCTTGATTTCAACCCTGTTTACGGCAACAGGAAGCTTCTTGCTGAAATCTCAGTTAAAAATGAATATTCAAAAAGGCTCCTTCCTGCTTTTGTTATAACTCCTTCCAACTTCTATGAATACGGTGCCATTTCTTTTCTCCGTGAATCCTTTGAAAAGTTCAATCTCAGGGCTTTGAGGATATTCCCCGGAACCTCAAGGTTTGAAATGAGGACGATAGAAAGGGTTCTTGGGGCAGTAAGCGATTACAGGCCGGTTGTCCTGTGGAGCGTCAGGGATTCAAACGGTCCGGCTGATTTTGCCGGGTTCGTTGAGCTGGCTGGAAAATTTCCCGGCATTAAGTTTGTTCTTACGGAAGCCATGTGGGGTGCATTCAACAATTGCGTGGATGCGATGTGGCGTGCGGATAATATTTACATAGAAACTTCATGGCTTCATATGCGGGATGCAATAGAATTCCTCCGTGATGAATTCGGGCTGGAGAGGGTGCTTTTCGGCATGGGATTCAAGTCACATTACGGGGCTTCCATCGCTGCCCTTGAACATGCAAAGATAACGGAAAACGAGAGAAATCTCATATACTGCGGGAACATAGGAAAAATGCTGGGCATGGAGACTGCCGGGGGCAAACTTGTGAAAGAGCCGCCCATTCTTGCAGGAAAACCGCTATGGAAGGATTTCAGCAGGGGTCTGCCATTGAAAAATATTGAGGTTATTGATGCCCATACCCACACGGGGCCGTCAACGAGGGGCTGGATAGTGAGAGATATAGACATGGAAGAGAATGTTTCCAACATGGTAAAGCAGATGGACGAATGCGGGGTTTCACTATCGGTCGTGGCACCGGAAAGCGGACTCTTTGGAGAACCCATATCGAGCAACCTCGAGATAGAGGAGATAATGAGAAGGTATCCCGGACGCTTCAATGGTTACCTTGCATTCAATCCTTTATACGGGGAAAGGCTTCTTCCCATGCTGGACAGCTTTTTTTCAAGGAAACTCTTCATCGGGTTTAAGATACTGGCAAGCTACTGGAGGATTCCCCTGACCGATGAGGGGTATATCCCTGTTTGGGAGTACGCTGATAAAAAAAGAATGCCCATACTGATACACACATGGGGAGGAAGTTTCGATTCTCCGCGCATGCTTGAAGATATCGCGTACCATTATAAGGAGGCCGTCTTCATCCTGGGACATTCCGGCGGATCAGGAGGAAGGGAGGAAGCCGTGGAACTGGCTGCAGCCAACCGGAATGTCTACCTTGAGTTCTGCGGCAGTTTTACCACCCAGGCCGACTGGCTCGACGCCATCAGGCGTGCCGGGATAAAAAAGGTGGTCTTTGGCAGCGACGCGGGCGGGCATAATCTGGCATGGGAACTTGGAAGATTTCTTTCCATACCTCTGCCGGACAGGGAGCTTGCTCCCGCCCTTGCGGATAATTTTAAAAAAATCATGAAGGGAATAAAAATATAATATTTATCCAGAGGAGAAAAAGATATGAAGGCGAAAATAAAAATTTTATGGGAGGAAGCTCCCGGCAAAGGGGTTGTGGAAGTCCTGAACGGGGAAATTGATTTTGTTGTTATTGCCGAAGGCAAAGGCTTGTGCAGGGGAGGTTCCTTTGACTTTGAATCGGAGGCGGGAACCCTGGAAGCAGTTATATCGGAAGCAAATATTGAAGCAGGGGCTTTTTCCACGATAGTGAGGGTGAGGACAAAAACCAATTCTTTCTCGTTTTTCCTCAGGGATGTCTTTGATTCTGAAAATCCCGTATGGATACCGGAATACGGCGTTGCTGTTCTTCAGCAGAGTGACAGGCGTTCTTATGAAGAGGTTTCCTGGGATATCGAAAACAGGAAAATCATGTCGGATTTCTCAAGGTTTGAAAATGAACCCGAGGAAACTTTTGAAAATGCCGCTTCCATAAACAGGCAGCAGTACGCTCCCACCTGGCTGGGGATATCACGGGATATGAGGATATTCCGTTTCGGATACCAGGAAAAATTCGGTTTTTTCGGCAAAATCTCTTCCTGTTACCTTGCGCATAAAAGCAAACTTTGGTTGTCGCAGGACCTTCTCTTTGCCATAGGGCAGGGCGCTTCCTGCCGATACGAGATATCCAGGAGTCTTGATGGAGGGTGTCTTCCCATACTGAAGGCTGTCCAGAAGGAAAAATTCATGCATTACCATGTAACAGCTTTTGCTTCCCTTGAAAAGAGCCCTTTGAAAAAAGAAAATGTGAAAGGAACCCACTGGCTTGCCGCCTATGCCAATTCCGGGGGAAATATGCTGGGGGAAAAAGGCCGGGAAGAGATAAAAGAGTTCCTGGAAAAAGAGATGTATGAAAGGGAAGAAGAGGTTATCCTCTGCTGCAGGGTAGAAGCCGTCAATACAGGTAAAACTCCCTGCTATGCCTGGTTTAAAAGCCCGTATTTTCGCACAGGAAATGATATAGAGGGAATTTCTTTTGAAGCCGGGAAGGGATTTGCTTTTTTTGAAAACAGGATACTGGCCCTGACTCGTTTTAACGGCAAACCCCTGCCTCAAAGGGAGATGGCCGTTCTTCTCTCCCCAGGTGAAAAAGCGGTTTTTGATATCTTCATACCCCATTCCCCTCTTGATGAAAAAAGAGGTGAGAACCTTGCCGGAATAGATTTTGACAAGCATCTTCAGGGAGCCAGGGATTACTGGAAAGAAAAACTTGAAAGTGCCGCCTCTTTCAACCTTCCCGAAAAGAAAGTAGACGAAGCTGTGAAAGCAGGGCTTCTTCACTGTGATATCGTTGCCCTCGGGAAAGAGCCGGAGGAGCCGGTAGCACCTCATATCGGATGGTACAGTCCCATAGGCACCGAGAGCGCTCCCATCATCCAGTATTTTGATTCAGTGGGATGGCACAAACTGGCGGAACGTTCCATCCAGTTCTTTTTTGAAAGGCAGCAGGAGAGCGGTTTCATACAGAACTTCGGCCGTTACGAAAGCGAAACCGGTCCCCTGCTCTGGACCGTAGGCGAGCACTTCCGTCATACGGGCGACAAAGAGTGGCTCAAGAGGATTATGCCCAACGTGAAAAAAGCGGTTGACTATATACTTAAGTGGAGAGAAAAGAATAAGACTGAGGAGTGCAGGAAAAAAGGTTTTTACGGCATGGTTGACGGAAAGGTGGCCGACCCAAACGACTTCTATCATTCGTTCTTTCTTAATGCGGGAAGTTACGTCGGCTTGAAAAGGATAGCGGAGATAACTGCAAAAATTGAACCGTCATATTCCAGCCGGCTTCATGCCGAGGTTGAAAATTACCGGCAGGATATAAGAAACGGTTTCTACTTTGCCATGTCAAACGCCCCTGTCGTTCCGGTGGGTGACGGTTCATGGGCTCCTTTTACGCCTCCATGGGTTGAGCAGAACGGCAATATTATCATTTATGCCGACGGGGGCAACTGGTTCAGCCACGGCGCCTTTGCCTGCAGGGGTGTTACGACCGGAGCGCTTTGGCTTATAATAGGGGAAGTCCTTAATCCCGAAGAGATTGGTTCCCATTTCCTGCTCAAGCATAACCAGTTTCCCGTAACCATGGAAAATGCGGCCTTGAGCCAGCCTTATTACTCCCGCCACGATTTTGCCCACATAAAGAGGGGAGAAGTCAAAGCATTTCTTAAATGCTATTACAACCAGATGACAGCCCTCATGGACAGGGAGACCTATACCTTCTGGGAACACTATTTTGAGGCAGGCCAGCACAAGACTCACGAGGAAGCATGGTTTCTCATGCAGACCCGCTGGATGCTATACCTTGAAGAAGGTGACGAGATAAAGCTCTTTTCAGCAATACCGGGAAAATGGCTTGAAAACGGGAAAGAGATAAAAGTGAAAAATGCCTCAAGTTATTTCGGAAAGATATCTTTCGGCGCGGTTTCGGAACTTGAAGGGAAAAGCGCCATAACGGCTTATTTTGAATGCAGGGGTAAGAAAAAACCTGGAAAAGTCATGATAAGAATTCCCCATCCCGAGGGCAGAAAACCTGTAAGGGTGGAAGGCGGTTTATACTGTGCGGATACAGAAACTGTTGAAATGGAAAATTTCAAAGGCAGGTGTTCCGTGAAACTTTTCTATTGACAGGGGGAGAACAGGTGAAGATATTAAGATATATTATAGTTACGGCAATGATGCTTGCTTTCAGTCTATCGGCAGAGAGTCCCGGCTACCGGGAATGGCTGAAGAGAAGGGATGCCATCATCAGGGATGAAAGCGTTGCAAGGTATTATACCTTTGAAGATGTTGCCGACAGTAAAAGTATCGTTAAGGATTTGAGCGGCAACGGGGGTGACCTGAAATTCGTTCCTTATACCGACAGGCAGACGAAAGAGGTGTTTGACGACCTGCAGGTTGTGGAAGGAAGGTGGCCCGAGAAAAAGGCGGTAAGGCTTGACCGCGGTTTTTACCAGGGGCCAACTTTCAACATTGAAAACAGGCAGTTTACGGTAGAGGCATGGTTTCGCAGGCAGGGTCCGGGAAGTATCCTTCCGGCAAGTAAAAACAGGGACGGGCACATAATGTCGGTTTCGGGATACAGGGAAGGCTGGCGCATATATACGACATACGACCCGGTTGCGGGAATAATCCTGGGCATAGGTAAACAGGGAGGCTGCAATATGAGGACCGATGCCGCAATGCCTGACAACGTTTGGCACCATGTTTCTTTTACATGGGACGGCAAGGTGATAAATCTTTACCTGAACGGCCAACTTATATCTTCCAACGTGTTTGAAGAAGAGTATATACCCGTTAAACATGCCAACTTTTTCAAAATAGGCTTTTCAGAGCTCGGGGTCGGTTCCATTGTAATGGATATAGACGAGGTTGTCATATACAACAGGGTATTGGACGGAAAAGAGATAGAGAAACTGAGCAGGGGTCCTTCGGGCGAGTCCGAAAAAGACATTTTTGCAGCGGCCGATGTTTTTATCATGTCCGGCAATTACGGGGCAGCCCGTGCCGAATATGAAAAACTTAAAGGCCTGCCCGGTTACGGCATGTCTCTTTCACTTTTCAACATAGCTGAAAGTTACCGCCTGGAAAAGGATTATGCCGGAGCACACAGGACATACGCTGAAATTTACGCTATACCGGGTCTGTCTTCCCATTACCGCATATACGGTTTATTCAGGCAGGCTGAGTTATATCTTGAACAGAAAGATTATGAAAGGGCGCGCCGGCTATACGGGCAGGTAATGAGAACTGAAGGTGCGCTCAAACACCATATTTTCAATGCCCGCCTTTTCACCGCGGATACATATAAGGCCGGGCGTAACTATTCCAGGGCAAGGTCTTTATACGAGGAACTCCTCAGGGAAGAGGAATCTTCTTCTTTTCCCAATGACGGATGCCGTCTTGATGTGCGCGACAGGCTTGAAGCCATGGAAGGAGCGGCTGACGGAGCCTTTATTAAAAGCGCAAGTCAGAAAAGACTTGAGCGGGTTAACAGTCCGGAATATTCTTTATATGTTTCATCCCGCGGCAGTGATTCCAATCCCGGTACAAAAGATAAACCTTTTGCCACGATTATACGGGCACAGGAGGAGGCAAGGAGAATAAAGGCGAAAGGTATGCCGAAAGGCGGAATCGCAGTATATCTCAGGGGCGGGAACTATTTCCTGACAGACGGGATTGTCTTCGGGCAGGATGATTCCGGAACGGGAAATGGACCCGTTGTCTACCGCAGTTATCCCGGTGAAGAAGCCAGGCTCATAGGCGGAAAACAGGTAAGCAATTTCACGCTTCTTGAAGACCCCGTTATCCTGGAAAGAGTGCCGGAAGAAGCAAAAGGCAGGGTCTGGGTTGCAGACCTGAAAGAAGAAGGCATAACCGGGTACGGCCGGCTGCTGCCCCGCGGGCGCCATGTAAGGACGCCGCGTCCAGGTGCCCTTGAGCTCATCTGTGACGGGGAAATCATGAGGCTGGCGAGATGGCCCAACGAGGGATGGGAAAGGGTTGCCGGACTGACCGTGGTTGAGGGGGTTTCCCGGAATACCGAGTACCAGAAAGGCAAATTTGTTTATGCGGGCGGCAGGCCTGAGAGATGGAAGGAAGAGAAAGAGATGTGGGTAAAAGGATACCTTGGCGTGAACCAGCCGTATTCTCTTATCCATGTAAAGATAGGTTCCATAGATACGGAAAAGAAAGTCATCAACCTTCTGCCCGATACCCTTCCCGATGCCGACAGGTGGCTTGCGGTGGCTCCTGTTGCCAAAAACCATCCGTATTTCGTGTATAACATGCTGAGCGAGCTTGACGCACCGGGAGAATTCTATCTTGACAGGGAAACAGGCAAGCTATACTTTTATCCTCCCGGAGATATAAAAAAGAGCGAGGTCATAGCAACCACCCTTGATAAACCGGTTGTCAGTTTCAATAATGCTTCAGATATTATTCTTTTCGGACTGGTCCTGGAAGGAACATGGAGGAGCGGGATTGAGATTAAAGGGGGCAGGGAGAATCTCGTTGCCGGCAGCATCATACGCAATACCGGCCAGTTTGCCGTGAGAATAGAAAGCGGCTGGAACCACTCAGTTGTCGGGTGCGACATGTACGATATGGGAGAGGGCGGAGTTTCCCTTAACGGCGGCGACAGGACAAAGCTCATACCTGCAAGGCATACCGTCGAAAACAACCACATATACCGTTTTAACAGGTTTTGCGGCGGATACAGGACTGCCCTGTGGATTGAAGGAACCGGACAGATAGTTTCCCATAACGTGATACACGACAGCCCCATGCAGGGGATATACTTTGACGAAAACGACCATGTTATAGAATTCAACGACATGCACGACGTGGTTCATGAGGGAAGGGAACTGGGGGCCATGTACATTTACGGAGAGAGGACGGCTCTAATGAACAGGGGAACCGTTATAAGGAACAATTTCTTCCACCACATAAGCACACATTCTTCTCCCAACCTTACCCACGGACTGAACGCGATACACATAGATGCCATGAATTCAGGGCTGGTGATAGAAAAGAATATCTTTTACAGGGTTCCTACCGGCATATCAAGCACGTTTCCGGGCAACTATCTCACAAACAACATCTTTGTTGACGGTGAAGGAACCAGCATAGGGCAGAGCGACAGGTCCTATATTTTCTGCAAAGGACTGGATATAGATGCGGGGCCCAACCTGCGGACAATGGGATACCAGACTGTATATCATAAGAGATTCAGGACAAAACAGCCTCCGTGGAGATACAGGTATCCCCCCATATTTGAACTGATGAAACACCAACCTGCAGGGTGGGGGAAAATCCAGGGCAGTATCATAGAGAGGAACGTGAATACGGGCGGCCGTTTTGTTTCCTTCAGCAGCGACACGAGGGAAACCACCCTGTTTCAAAACAACTGGGACGGACAGGATCCCATGTTCATGGATAAGGAAAAGATGGATTTCAGGCTCAGGCCCGGGTCCCCTGTCTTTGGCATCACCGGCTGCGAGCCGGTGAATATGGACAGAATAGGAGTATATGAAGACGGCCTGAGGGCAAGCTGGCCGATAAAGAGAACCGCGCAGGACATCGGAAGATATTATGAGTCAGACTGGAGCGCCATAGGGGAAATTAAGGCAACCATGAAGGCTCTTAAAAGGGTCAGCCCGCCCTTGACGTATGAAGTCCTGCTTGCGGGAAAGCCAATCATCATAGACGGAGAAACGGGTAAAGATGAATGGCCGGGCCTCTTTGATAAGAAAAAGGCTATGCTGATAAACAGGCATTTCAAGGGCGGAGACAAGAAAGGTCCGGATACATATTCATGCGTATATTACGACAGGAACTTCCTTTACATAGCTACATTGCATGAACCTGACCCATGGAATGCGGGGATGCCTGAACGGATGAAGAAACACCTTCCTGTTTTTGAGGTTGCCATTGAAAGCCAGATGGGCGCCCACAGCAGGGGATGGTGGCTTGAAGATATGCCTACAGGCCCCATATACGTTTTTTGGGGATATGGCGACGGCAGGGTTGAAGTGAAAGATAATTTCAAGATGCCTTTTGAAACTGTACAAAACATCCAGAAATCTATTGAATATAAGCGTATCTTCATAGACGAAGAAAATCAAAGCTGGATGTCCGAGATGAGGATTCCTTTCAGCAGTATAGGTATAAATCCTTCAGAAGTTGACCGGCTGGCTTTCAACATGGGGGTTTCAAAAAGGGGCG
>DAOQVZ010000014.1:0-26650 GCA_035341815.1 bacterium | reverse complement strand
AGATAAATCAGAGCCCCTCACCTTGAAAGCTTACCAGAGAAGAGTTCGGGACAAGGGAGGTGAAGAAAAATGCCGAGATTAATTATTGATTTTGCCGATAACAGCGTTATAGAGAAGATTTACGAATCACGGAAAGGAAGAAGGAAAATAATCAATATCGATAATCATTGCAATATTGAAGAGGATGACGAGGTACTGCCGGTAAACAGGAATTTTGAGGAAAGGCTGCAGAAGGGTTTCAAGATTCTTGACATGGCAAAAAACGGCTATCCTGCAGACGGTTAAAAATCGTTTCCTGCAATTACAGGGGAAAAATTGAGCCACTGGGAAGGATATTCAAGTATCACATCTTCTATGATTTCCGAACCGCGGGTGAAGAGGTAGTTTATTTTTTCTTCTTCCTCTTTCAGCGAAGGAGGCAGGCTTATTTTTCTGAAAAAGAACCTGTATCCGTTTTTTTCCATTATGAAAAATCCCGCGGTAAAAAAAGCTCCTGTCTTGGCTGCAAGGGTGGCAGGCCCTCGCGGCAGCAGGGTTTCAACTCCAAGAAAAGGTGTTTTAATTCCTTTCTCAGTGAAAACCTTGTCTCCCAGGACCGCAAGAATCCTGTTTTCTTTCAAGGCCCGCAGAGGGCCTTTGGGACTTGAACCCGTGAGAAGAACTTCAACCCCCTTGCTGTTTCTCCTTTTCCTGTATATTCTCGTAACTGCCGGACTCAGGTAGGGAATAGCAACAGCCGTCACTTCATAACCCAGTATTGAAGCAACTATTCCTGCAAGTTCCCAGTTTCCTATATGCGCAGTGAGGGCAACAACGCCTTTTCCCGCAGACAATCCTTCATCGAGAAGTCCGATATCTTCAATCCTGACTTTCTCCTTAATTCTGCATGCATCCCACCTCGGGACATTAAAGAAATCTGCCAGGTAACGGCTGAAATTACGGTAGGTTTCCCTGACGATGCGGGCAAGGTCCTTTTCCGTATAATCTATTCCTTTTTTCCTCTTCCTCCACTCAAGGATAATCCTGGCATTCAACCTTACATTTCTTCTGACGCTGTAAATGAAAATATATTTAAGCCTTGCCATTACATTTCCGAGAAAATACAAGAAAGGCAAAGGCAAATGCGTTCCAAGAAAAGAACATATCCTGTATATGTAATCATCCATTTTAACACTCTTTATGATACAGCGAATATTATGGTCATCCAACTTAACTTGTTTTGCTGAAATAAAATTTAACGCGCTTCTTCAACTATCCACGTAATGTTGCTCACTGCCATGTGCGGGAAAAAAGCATGTTACCTATATGCCTTTTTATTGCTTTTAATATATATTTTTTCCTGCCTGCTGTCAATTTTTCAAATAATTTTGCATTAAATCCATGCTTGAATACTTCTCCAAACTTTGATATAATCTAAAAAAGCTAAATCTTTATTGACTGGCTGTGGGTAAAACGACGGCAAAGGAGAACGATTCCATGAAACAAAACAAATGGCAGATGCCGACAGTAATAATAATGGCTTTTATCGCTTTCGCACTGTTAAACTCCATATTCCCCATAAAATCCGCTAACGAAAAAGTGAAGGATTTAATATCCCGGCATAAAGCTGTTCTGATAATGGTAAAGAACTACACGGAGAAGGACAAAGAATTCCTGAAAGCCATCAGGGAAGTCCGTCCGCTTTTGAAAGGCAAGGCCGGAATTGTCATAACAAACAAAAAATCCGGTTACAACGTTGGCTACACGCAAAGCGATGATGAACTGCCTTTATTAATTATTTTTGGAGCCCATGGAGAGGTAATACAGATATTCAAGGGGTCCATCGACAAAAAATTATTGAAAGAGGCGGTTGATGTTATTGCAACTCACTCCCATTAAAGAAAATGCAAAAACACAGGCCTAAAACAAAAATCATATGCACGCTGGGCCCTTCTTCTTCTTGCGAATCCGTTCTTAGAGAAATGATGAAGGCCGGCATGGATGTCTGCAGGATAAATTTTTCCCACGGTTCTCATAAACAGCATGCCCTGTATATTGACATAATCAAAAATCTTAACAAAAAATACAGGCGCCGGCTTAAATTAATGGCTGACCTGGAGGGAGCAAGGATACGGATAGGATTGCTGAAAGACCATAAACCTCTCTCATTGAGAAAAAACCAGACATTGTACCTGTCTAACTGCGCATCTCACCCGGATGAAACAGTGCCTTTTGATTATGAAGGCGAACTCCAGGACATTTTGCCCGCTGAATATATTTTCATAGATGACGGAAATATAATCCTGAAAATCCAGGACATTGAAAAGAAGAAAATAAAAACCAGGGTCATGACAGGAAATCTTCTGAAGGAACGGAAGGGAATAAACATACCGGGGGCAAGACTTCAATTTCCCCTTCTCAATGAGAAAGACAGAAAAGACATTGATTTTGCAAAAGAAGCAGGTTTCGATTATATAGCCCAGTCTTTTGTGACATGCAGGGAAAACATTGAAACCCTGAGAGAATATCTTGGCAGGAATAATAATATGAAAGTAATTGCCAAGATAGAGAACCAGGACGGAATTGACAATATGAACGATATAATACGGCTGTCGGATATGATAATGATAGCCAGGGGAGACATGGGTATCAGCATTCCGGTTTACAGGGTTCCTTTTGTACAGAAAAAAATCATAGCGGAATGCAGGAAAGAAGGCAAAAAATCCATAACCGCAACACAGATGCTTGAAAGCATGACTGAAAATCCTTTTCCCACGAGAGCCGAAGTGAGCGACGTTGCAAACGCGGTCATTGACGGTTCAGATTATGCAATGCTTTCGGCAGAAACATCTGTCGGAAAATATCCCGTTCAATGCGTAAAAATGATGAACGAAATAATAAAGTACAGCGAGATATATCTGCTTACTTAACATTCCAGGTACTGCAAAATATCCCCCCCCACAGCACATTTCCCATTTTTTTGTCAATCTGAAACGCCCCGCCTGTCATGCTGAAATCGACGTTTTGTGCCGCCCTGATATGCTTTTGTTCAGCATCTCGGTTTTTAATCTCTTTTGTAGCGGTGGGATTTATCCCACTTCATAAAACCGTCGCACTTGTCCACCGATACATTATGATGATAGAATCTCTCTATCTGTCCCTTAATTTATTTCAGGGTCTCGTTGTTGAGGTTGAGATTCTGAATAGTTGCATTTGAGAATGACAATCTTTGTTGCCCCTTAATTGGACTTTTGCCTGCAATGCCGGCTACGATATCAACGATGATTTCAGGATTGGAACAAACCGGTATTATGTGAAGAGTTTCAGGGCAGCAGCAGCCGTCAGGATTTTCACTGCTTTGTTGAAAGCCTTTTCGGGTATCTTCTTCAGGATAAAAATGCCGCCTACCGCCCCGGCCGCTACAGAAGGAAGGATATAGAACGTGAGCTTCATCGAATCGCCGTTTATAAACCCCAGGTTCATGCTGAAAGGAACCTTGACCCAGTTGAGTATAAAAAAATACCATGCGGCGGTGCCGATGAATTTATTCTTGGGTACCCGCATCGCTATAAGGTAAACAACCAGTATGGGCCCGGCCGCATTGGCCATCATCGTTGCAGCTCCTGCAACAAGCCCGAGAAAGGCTGCAAACCACCACCTGCACAGTATCCCGGGCGGCTCCCCCCTGCTCTCCCGTTTTTCCCTCCAGTAATTGAGTGCGAGCATTGCCAGGATAAGACAACCTATTGCATATTTCAACTGCCTGTCGTCTATCTTTCCCAACATGAAATACCCGGCTATTATCCCCATGAAAGCCCATGGAATAAGCCTTGCCAGGTGCATCCATAAAGCCTGCCTGCGGTAATAAAGAACAGCGAATATGTCGGCAAAAATCAGCAGGATAAGAACTATGCCTGTCGAAGACCTGGCAGGCAATACAGTCGCAATAAGGGGGATAGATGCCATTCCAAGGCCTGGAATGGCTGTTTTTGACAGGCCTATCATGACACCGCCAATCATGAGAACCGCTAAAGCCGCATATGACAGTTGATACATAATTATGTTTTGTACCTTTCAGCAAAAAGATTTTCGTCGTAGGGAGCTTTTCTGCCGATACATTTTTCGCGTGGACAGAGCATACAACTTTCAAAGGTGCTTTCAGTGGGAAACAAAATACCCGACACCGACTTGGAGGGACGCATGAGAAAGCTTTCAGTAAGAACAACCCCCGCAGTCTCTTTCACGTTTCCCATTATTTCAAAAAAAGGTTTCTGTTCCTCTATCGGCCAATCCTTCAGAGACCCGGGAGCCATCCTGGAAAAACCGGTTATCACATATTTTTCTTTTACATGGCTGTATAAAAATTTTATTGCAGACGAAAGAGCCGCCTCTTTTATCTGGTCCGCGAAATATGCAAAAAGCGGGTCTTTATAGTTCGTGGACCATTGTTCAAGTTCTTCCCCGCAGGTTACTATATACAGAAAAATCCTGTAGGCTTTCTCGAGATTCACGCTGAGAACCCTGCTTTTCAGCCTCACTCCCTCCACTGTAACCGTATCTTCTGTTCTGTCACAAGGGAAAGAAACCCTGTATATGGCTTTGGGAATTCCTGTTTTTTCGGCATCACTTGCCATTTCTCTCAGGGACCTGAAATCTTCTCCGTCTCTCGGAATCCTGAGCTTATCAGATATTGCCCCGGCATCTACGCAAAAAGGGATATTATTCAGCGAAAAAAGTCCATCTTTGCAAGTCAGAGTAATATTGTCCATTCTGCTTTCTCCATTATCATGCGACTTCTGCCACAATCATGCAAAACATGAAACAGGTTCCACGTCAGCCATTGTTCTCAATCCGGGTTTTACTCTCAAAACCACGGGAATGGCATTCATAACAATGGAGCATGTCGCAATGTCTCCGTTGACACCGTCTTTTATTGTCATGTCAATGGGAGGAGCGCCGTTTATAACAATGCGGTCATAAGATTCGGCAATGCCGGCAGCCGCAATGAAGATAAGTTTTATAATGGCTTTTCCGTCAACGTAACCGCAACCCGTCTGTTTTACGCCGAGAACGTACCCTTTTTCAATAGTGCTGTCTTTCAAGACAGTGCGGACATCTGCAACAACCGGTTCTATCACATCTTCTGTCTTATCAAGCTTCCATCCCATCCTTGAAGAAATCAAATGCATGGATTCCGTTAAGCCCACATGCCTCAGAACACCTTTACTGAGCCTTGCCTTGAATTCATCAGTGCTTATTCCGACTCCCACTTTCTGCTGGAACGGTATCCTCCTGTTGGATGCATTCTGTACTCTGTACACTGTTATATCTTCAACATGGCGGCATACGCCTGTCAAAGTTACAGGAAGAAGGTCCATCAGGAAGCCCGGATTAACCCCTGTGGCAAGAACCGAGACGCCCATCTTTTTTGCCAGGGAATCTATCTCTCCGGCAATCAGGGGATTGGTGTACCAAGGGAAAGTCAGCTCCTCGCAAGTGGAAACAATACACGCTCCCTGTTCAAGTATCTCCACAACCTGGGGTTTTATCTTTTCAAGTATAGACGTCGTAGTAAGCACTACCACATCAGGCCGCACCTTTTCAAGAAGGCTTTTCCCGTCGCTTTCCACCTTCACGCCCAGGTTTTGTCCCAGACCGGCAATCTGCCCGACATCCCTGCCTGCCTTGTCTGCAGCTATATCCACTGCTCCGACTATCTCAAAAATTTCCCGTTCCGACAGATATTGAACCATCTTTGCCCCTATGGGCCCTATCCCGTAAACAACAACCTTTATCTTTTCCATTTCATCGCCCTCGTTTATGTATTGAAAATCCTGTTAAATTCCACATATTAAAACATTTGTTGAGACGCATGTCAAAACTTATTGCGGCATCCAAACTTGTAAGATTATACAAGTGAATTTGACAAAGAGAAAGTAGAAAAGTATATTAAACAATCATAATAAAGGAGCTGCACCATGAGAAAACGGGCGTTTCTTATAGGAATAATCTTTTCAACAGGCATTGCCATGCTGGACCCTTACCTTCTGCTCAGGGGATTGTCGGGAAGATTCTGCTGGGAATACTGGGCACCCGCCGCTATATTCGCCCTTTTCCTGCTCCTTCTCCTTTCCTGCATCCATCGCTATTTTGAGCTAAAAACATCCGAACTCCTTCTTATCTTCATCATGACATCAACTGCCTCAGTCCTGCCGAGCATGGGGTTCATGGCATCCCTGATACCCATAGTTTCCGGGTTTAAATATTTTGCAACCCCCGTAAACAAGTGGCAGGAGCTCATCATAGACAAAGCCCGTCCCCTGATGATGGTACAGGACGAAAAAGCAATAAAATATTTCTACGAGGGACTGCCCCAGGGAGAAGCCATTCCATACCTTGCATGGCTGAAACCCATGGGTTTCATTCTCATTTTCGTTCTTGTCTTTTCTTTTTTAAGCATCTGCCTTATGGTATTGTTCAGGAAACAGTGGATAGAAAAAGAGCGGTTGATATACCCCCTGACCATACTGCCGCTGGAGATGGTAAAGAAAAAAGAAGGAAGCCGCATACCGGTTCTTTTCAAAAACAGGCTCTTCTGGCTGTCGTTTATTCTTGTCTTCATATTTTATCTTGCTAACTGGCTGTCGTCAGTAACAACTGGTTCCGAAGCAATCAAGTTATCAGGTTCTATAAAATTTTTCCGCAACAGTATAAGTTTCAGGCTCAACCCATACTTTCCCATACTGGGGCTGGCTTATCTTGTACCACGCAACGTTTCTTTATCACTCTGGCTGTTTCATGTCTTATTCGTGGTACAGAGCGGTCTTTTAAACGCAAGCGGATTTCAACTTCCGGGGACAAACGAGATATTCGGCGGTCGCTCCATAGTAACTACTTTTGAAGGAGCAGGAGCTATGCTTGTATTTGTTGCCGCTTTATTCTGGCGGGCACGCAGACACCTTTCGGGATGTTTCCGCAAGGCCTTCAGCCGCAACTGCGAGATAGACGATTCCGGTGAAATGCTGTCCTACCGCACGGCGGTATTCGGAACCATATTAAGTTTTATCGCGATGGCAGGTTTCATGAGGTATTTCGGCATGCCGTGGTTTGCCTCTTTCATGTTCATAATCTTCATAATTATCGTCTTTCTCGGATTATCCAGAATAGTCTGCCAGGCAGGATTGCCTGCCGCCAGGGCACAGTGCATTCCTCCTTTCTACACGGCATATCTTCTGCCGCCCAACCTGGTCACTTCACAAGGTTATGTTGTTCTGGGACTCCAGTACAGCTGGGCGGCTGACATCAGAACCTCTGTTATGGCAACAACGGGACATACCTTGAAGATACAGGAAGACGCTATCATACCTCCGAGGCTGCTTTTCACCGGAATTATAACTGCTATTATTATTTCATTTCTGGTATCCGGATGGATGTATATAAATACGGCTTATAAAATGGGCGCTTTGAATGCTTCGACGTCGGGGCCGGGAGGACCATGGTTTTTCGGAGGCAATATGGCCAACGTTGTCGCCAATTTTATTATCCCAAAGATAGATGCCCCAATAACTAAAGACTTAATAATATCCCGTCATGTTTTCACCGCAATAGGAGCTTTTTTAATGGGCGCGCTGATGCTGCTCCAGTCGAAATTTCTCTGGTGGCCCATACACTATATAGGATTCCCGATTGCAGAATCTGCCCCCCTGATATACTGGTGGTTTGCCATCTTCCTTGCATGGATTATAAAGGGCTTAATACTGCGGTTTGGAGGACACAACGTCTACAAAAAAAGTATTCCTTTCTTCCTTGGGATGATTCTTAGCAATATTACATGGGTCATTGCAGGAACTTTATTAAACCTGCTATTTGATAAGAATTGTTCTGTCGGCTGGTAAAAAAACAATATTGAATTTCATATATCCGTATTACCTTCTTTGGACTGCCATTGACTATCCTCCTGCTTTTCCTCCATGTAAAAGCAACTATATTTTTATTTTAAAATTTGACAAAACAGACGGGAAAAAAGTATATTAAATAACCAAAACCATTCTTTTTCATATAAAGGAGTTGCATCAATGAGAAAACGTGCATTTATCATAGGCATACTACTATCTGCGGCGGTTGCAATGATTGACCCATACCTTACGCTTAAAGGACTTTCTGGCAGGTTCTGCTGGGAATACTGGGCACCTGCAGCCATATTCGGACTTTTCGCCCTTCTCATACTTTCATGCATCCACCGTTTTTTTCAGCTTGAAATGGCCGAGCTTATTCTTATTTTTATCATGGCTTCAACCGCTTCAGTTCTTCCCAGCATGGGGTTCATGTCTTCCCTCATGCCCATTGTCTCGGGTCTCAAATATTTTGCAACTGCAGGAAACAAGTGGCAGGAGCTTATCATAGACAGGACGAGTCCTCTGTTGATGGTTCAGAATCCTGAAGCAATCACATATTTTTACGAAGGGCTGCCTCCGGGTGAAGCCATACCTTACGGAGCCTGGCTGAAACCCATGGGTTTCATACTGCTTTTTGTGCTTGTTTTTTCTTTCCTGAGCATCTGCATCATGGTGCTTTTCCGCAAGCAGTGGATAGAGAAGGAAAGGCTCATTTACCCGATTACCATACTGCCCATCGAAATGGTAAAGAAGGATGAGAAAGGCAGGATACCCGTTCTTTTCAGGAACAAGCTTTTCTGGCTGTCTTTTACTCTTGTTTTTCTCTTTTACCTCTTGAACTGGCTGTCACATATAGCAACAGGCGCAGTAATGATAAATGTCAAAGGGTATATGTCTCTTTTCCGCAAAAGCACAAGTTTTGCGTTGAATCCCTTTTTCCCTATTATCGGGCTTGCATACCTGGTACCACGCAGCGTATCTCTTTCCCTGTGGCTTTTCCACGTACTTTTCACTCTACAGAGCGGCCTTTTAAGCATGAGCGGGTTCAAGCTTCCGGGTATAAACGAGGCATTCGGGGGCCGTTCCACGGTAACCACTTTTGAAGGAGCCGGCGCCATGCTGATGCTCGTGGTTGCATTGTTCTGGCGCGCACGCAAGCACCTGTCTGACTGTTTCCGCAAGGCGTTCATTCGCAAGTGCGATATAGACGATTCGGGAGAAATGCTCTCCTACCGCACGGCGGTATTCGGGACTATATTAAGTTTTATTGCGATGGCAGGTTTCATGAGGTATTTCGGGATGCCGTGGTTTGCCTCTTTAATGTTCATCGTATTCACTGTTGTTGTATTCGTGGGCTTGTCCCGCATAGTCTGCCAGGCGGGGCTTCCTGCCGCCCGTTCACAGTGCATACCTCCCGTATACACGTCTTACCTCCTTCCGCCCGGCCTTGTTACGCCCCAGGGTTACCTTGTAATGGGACTTCAGTACAGCTGGGCAGCCGATATAAGAACGTCAATAATGGCAACCACGGGCCACACGTTGAGATTCCAGGAAGATGCGCATATCCCCCGAAGACTTCTATTTGCCGGAATTATTGCCGCAATAGTAGTTTCTTACATTTCTTCCGCATGGATACACATATACTCCGCATACAAGATAGGTGCGTTGAACTCGTCCTTAAGCAGCGGCGGAGGCTCCTGGTTTTTCGGGGGAGGGATGTCGAGGTTCATAGCCAATTTTGTCATACCTAAAATGGAGACTCCGATTACGAAAGATATCATCATGACCCGATATATATTTACTGCCATAGGCGCTTTTGTCATGGGCGTATTGATGATGCTCCATTCGAAATTCCTGTGGTGGCCCATACATTACATAGGATTCCCCATTGCTGAATCGGCCCCCCTGATTTACTGGTGGTTCGCAATATTTCTCGCCTGGCTTATAAAGGGAGTAATCCTTCGGTTCGGAGGCCATAACGTCTATAAGAAAAGCGTGCCATTTTTCCTTGGCATGATTTTGAGCACTGTAACCTGGATAGTAATTGAAAGCGCGTTAAATCTTATTTTCAACAAAACAAGTTCTGTCGTGGGCTGGTAAAAACAGGCTGCCTTCAGCTATATGTGCCGCAGTTCTTTCTTCCCCAGATTTGTTACCCCGAGCAAAAAAGTTACCGCAGCTGCGGCCATGAGAAATTCAGATACTTCAGGCAGAATTTCGTTAATGGCCCCAACCGTACCCCATACCGCATAAATGGAACTGCTTTTTGCCAGAAGAACCGCAGTGATAAAAAACCATAAAAAGATTGATAACCGCCGCCTGTTTTTCACATGCTTGAAGAAAAAATAAATAATGACTGCCCAGAAAATCCAGGACAGCTTCTGCCATATGGTCAGGGAAAAAAAATAACGAAGGAAGCCAGTAAAGGGTTCGAAAAACTGAGAAGCAGTGGACGGGAGCCTGACTGCATACCCCACAACCCTGAAATCTGTATTATTTCTCTTTCTCAGCGCATTTATTACCATTTTCTCTCTTGATTCACAATCCATCTGTTTCCAGCCCGGAGCATTGAATCCTGTCCATGAACCGCAGAAATTTCTCCACCCGTGCCAGTTGGTACCGCTTACCATTGCCACTCCTTTGCGCCTGCAGAAGGATACGATATCTTTTTGAACCTCCGGGGCAAGTGGAACAGAAGCACTGCCGGCAATTTCAAAACCGTCAACCCCTGCAGCGGACAGGTCTTCCATTGAGAAAGGCGATTTTCTTTCCGTCCAGAAATGGGGAAGAATGACCGCACCTTCCTGGAGATGAACCGCCTTTACAAGCTCACCTATGCTCTTATACCCGGATATGTTAAAACATTTCTCAATCCCCAGCAGGTTAAGATGAACGTCCTGGAAAGAGATCTCCATGCCGGGAATAACCAGGGCGTCAATATCCTTTTTCATCAGCATCTCCCGCTGAATTGCCGGACTGCCTCCTATCCAGTCATGTTCTGTAACAGCCCATGCATGGAAACCTGCCTCAAGATGCCACTTAAGGCTCCTTTCAGAGGTAACAAGACCGTCATGCGAATATAAAGTATGGGAATGGAGGTCCATGAAAATCTCGTCCGGATTGGTTCCTTTTAAACGGCATTGAGGCGGAGGGAAAAGAATGCAATATATTATGAAAAAGGTAAAAGATACCGCAATCACAACCAGCCCTCTTAAAAAAGAATATACCCTTTTTACGGGAGTACCCCTGATCTTAAAAAAAGAAAATATCAGCCAGGATATTGCCAGCCACAGAAACCATGACATAAGCTGGTTTTTAGGCTGCTGCAGAGTCAAAAAATAAAAGGGTAAATCAAAAAAAGGAGCTGCCATCTGTGCAATAAAAGGGCAGATAAGCTCAACTTCTTCCGCAGGCAATCCTGTTTCCAAATCTATGATATAGCGGGGAGAAGAAGGAAATGGAGAAAGAAGCAGCACAATAAAAACGGCTGAAATAATAAAGAGGAATCTTTTATTACATTTCCTGTTTTTTTTCACATGCTTTCTCCTTGCAGACTGAAGCGGGCGTAAAAATTCATCTTAACTATTGATATACGCATAATTAAAGTCGGATAAGTCCATAGTATGAAATGGGACAAAAGGCATTACTTATGTAACTCTCAATAATTTTATTCCCGCCTCTCAGCATTAACAAGATATTCCAGGAAAAAATCTGCAACTCTTTTTTGATATTCTGCGGTAAACGCCCTGTCAAGCCCTGTATGTATGCCTTTGACACTCCACAATTCCTTTGGTTCCGGAGCTTTTTCAAAAAGTCTTTCGGCATGTGAATGAGGAATAAAATCATCTTCAAGAGAGTGGATTATCAGAATTGGCGCTTTTATGCGGGGTATATCGTACTCCGGGCTGTTCCTGATGAAATCTTCTTTCAGCGCCACCCTTCCGAGCATTCTTGCAAGGACTGAAAAAAGATTCTTTAATGGGCCCATGTTTTTATAATAGGAAGTAACCATCTCGGGGAAATTTGCAAAAGCAGAATCCGTGACAACGGCTTTGATATCCATATAAATGGAAGCAGCTTTAATTGCCACAGCTCCACCCATTGAATAACCCCATATTCCTATTTTGCAGTCCTTCAATTTTTCTTCTTTTCCTATGAACCTCACAGCCGCTTCAACGTCAAGGAATTCCCTCAACCCGAAACGGGTAATCCTTCCTTTGCTTTCTCCGTGGGCCCTGAAATCAAAAAGAATAAGTGAAAACTCCGGATAGAGAAAAGAAACTGCGGACAGTATATCGGACTTATTTGCGGGATAGCCGTGAAGGCATATGATAACACCTTCGCTTTTTTCGGCAGGGATAAACCAGCCTTTCAAACTGATTCCGTCCTCCGTTTCCAGGATTATGTCCCTGTAAGGCAGATTGCAATCCGAAGGGAGAAGGGAAACAGGCATCCTGGGAGGCATGAGAGCGCGCCATCCCGACAACATTACAAGTGCAAGAATTATCACGGCTCCATCAAGGATTATTCTAAGGAACATTTTCATTTTTCTTTCATTCCTGCTTTTTATAAACAACCCTCATGCTCCGGAAAAAATCAAGATACTCTTGTGACTGGTAATCCGGATAAGTCCAGGGGAAAAAGCTGTAATCGTCGTTCCTGTAATAGAGGGTTGATTCGGCAAATATGCCGCTCTGAAGGTAAATCCTGTGGAAATAATCCTTTGTAGAAAGAAGAATCACCCGGGAAAGATTCATGTAACCCGGGTCTATATTCACCCTTCTGCGGCAGGTTGACGGAACAAAATATTTTTCTTCGACCTGATTGGTGAAATACTTCCACTCATGGCATTGGTCAGGCTGTACCAGCATTTTAAATGACAAAAATCTTCTCAGCAGGTTATCTCCCATCTCTTCTCTGTAGTAATCCGTAAAATCAAAGGCAAATGGCCCCGCTTCAATATCAGTTTCTCCGAACCTTGCGACAAGTATCTCTTTCACAACGGAAAACACATCCTCCCTGCTGTAAATAACGCCGCAAAACATCTTTACAGGATATCCTTTTCTTATCGTGCCCATGTATTATCCAGATTCTTGTACGCTGAACTTTATCTTCTCAGGCCTTCTGAGAAAAAACAAGGGAGATTAACCTTTTAAAAGAGGTACCCAAGGCGCCTGTTGCCTGTTATTTGCTGCTTTCAACTTTATATATGTTACAATATATGGCGCCGGACAGGCAAGAGAGGTCAAGAGTAATGGAAAGAAACACGATATGCGCCATTTCAACGCCGCCAGGAATAAGCGGTATTGGAATTATACGGCTCAGCGGCAAGTCAACCTATCCTATCATAGGCAGGATTTTCAGGCCGAAGCGGAAAACAATTGTTGAACAAATTCCGTCCCATACTGTAACATACGGGCATATAACTGCCGGGAATGGGAAAATAGTCGATGAAGTCCTGGTAAGCTTCATGAGAAGTCCTAAAAGTTACACGAGAGAAGACATGGCCGAAATAGGCTGCCACGGAGGCATTATTCCATTGAGAGAGATACTCAATCTGTGCATCAAGCACGGAGCGAGGCCGGCCTTGCCGGGTGAATTCACGAAAAGGGCTTTTTTAAACGGAAGAATAGACCTCACGCAGGCTGAAAGCGTGCTGGAAATCATAAACAGCAAGACCGAAAAATCCCTGTATATCTCTCTTAACAAGCTTAAAGGAAGCCTTAAAAACACGATTGAAAACATCAGGGAACAGCTAATGGTTATTCTCTCGGCATTGGAAGCTGAAATAAACTTTCCGGAAGAGCAGGACATTAAAAATCAAAGTATAGATATGCTCAATTCAATAAATCGTCTGCTTTTCTTCATAGAAAATTTCATGAAGAGAGCCGGAAAAGGCAAGATAATGTATGCAGGAATCAACTCGGCCATTCTGGGAAGAACAAATGCAGGGAAATCAAGCCTGCTGAACGCACTTCTCAGGGAAGAGAGGGCAATTGTTACGGAAGTGGCAGGCACGACGAGAGATTCCATACAGGAATCAATAAACATCAGGGGAATCCCTGTGAATATAATAGATACCGCAGGGATAAGGAAAGTAAGGGGTAAAATAGAAAAACTCGGCATAAAGAAATCCCTTGAATGGATGGAAAAAGCAGAGATAAACCTTCTTGTGCTTGACGGCTCGAAAAAACTGAACAGCCATGACAGGCAGCTGCTGGACAAAATCAAGAAAAAGTTATACATTTTAATCATAAACAAGACGGACCTGCCCGTGAAAATCGAGCTCGAAAAAATTAAAGAATCTTTCGGTGAAGGCAAAATAGTTCTGGTATCGGCAAAAACAGGAAAGGGACTCGAAGAACTCGAGGAAAAAATATTTTCACTTATCAACCGTGGATATGGTAAAATTGAAAACGACGAAATATTTTTAAACGCAAGGCAGGAAAGCAAAATACATGGTATACGGGAACAGCTTGAATACTTAAGAAATAACGCCTCTACTCCGGATAAAATGGATATTGCGGCGGAATACATCAAAAACTGCCTGAAGGATATAGACGAACTTACAGGCAGGGACACCAGCGAAGAGACTATTAACCGCATTTTTTCACAGTTTTGCATAGGAAAATAGGGGGATGAGATGAAAAATATTGCATTCTTTATGTCATTGATACTGCTTGCGGGTTGTGCAACATATTACAATCCCATGACACAGAAAAGCGAATACACGCTATATACAGAACAGGATGAAATGGACATGGGCGCAGCCGCCGACAAAAAAGTACAGGAAGAATATAAGGTCATTGCCACGCCATCTCAGCTGAAAAAGATTGGAGACAAAGTCGCAGCAACTTCAGACAGACCCAATATTTCATATACTTTCAGGGTAATTGAAAACGAAGAAGTAAATGCTTTCGCTTTACCCGGGGGATTTATATACCTTCATACGGGGCTGCTGCAAAAAATTGAAAACGAAAGCGAGCTGGCAAATATCATAGGCCATGAGATAGCCCATATCGTTGCAAGAGACGGCGTGAATAATATGCAGAAATCCATCCTGTATTCCATCCCCTCCCAGATACTTCTGAGAAACAGAAGCAAGGCAATACAGGATGCAGTAAACGCCGCATTCAGCGTAACAATGCTCAAGTACAGCAGAAGCACGGAATTGAGGGCTGATACTTATGGAGTTACATACGCATACAGGGCAGGCTACAATCCCGAAGGGATGATTACCTTTTTTCAAAAGCTCCAGGAGATGGAAAGCGGCAGCAACTCAATCCAGATTTCATTTCTCAGAAGCCATCCCGTAGTTTCTGAAAGGATAAAGAACGTTCAGAACGTGATACAAACCTTGAAATGAAGATGTTTTAAGGTAAAGATTTTAAGGCAAGAGACCAAAAGGATTGGTAAAGGTTATGCCTCCGGTCCCTGTAAGTTCGGCACGCAGGTATTTAGAAATTGTTTTTATTTTCCTGTAATTTATTGATAAGCCGTTGTGCACGACCCGGCCTTTCGATATCCACCGGCATTTTGAATCTTCAAGAGGTTTTCCCTTTTCCGTTGCGTCTATAGTTATGGTACCTTCATTCCGGTTATGAACGATTGACCTTATTACGGGCGTCGCGGCAACGTCCCTGTCTTTCTGCGCGTGCGCCCCCAAAGTGCTGAAGTAAAACCTCCCTTTTTCCATGGATTCCCTTACATCTTCTGCCGTGAGAGCAGGTACAACAAAAACATTCCAGTCCCTTCCTATCTGTCTTGCAAAATGGATGTCTTCAGCGGCAAAACCCCATACGGGCCTGCCGGGCATCATCTCGGCAAGCAGGGCATCCCAGAGCATTGGGTCAAACCTCCACCTGTATCCTGCATTAAAAACCTCCATGCCGAGAAGGTAAGGATTGTGTTTTGCGAAAATATCCGCAAACTTTTTTAAAACATCTTCAGGCACCGAGTACGAAACAAGGTCAGGCATCCAGTATTCCCCGGGATGGCATAATACAGCCAGTCCTTTGCTTTCCGAGATGCCATTGAGCACATGGTCAAGATTGTCATTTTTATCAGGTTCATACGCGCAAAACAGGCTTACTATATGTATGGGCGTGGAATGTTCGTTTCCGGGAACTGCAACCATTCCAAGGGAAGAAGGTTCCCTTCCGAATTTTTCCCAGGGGTAGGCACACACATTATGGTCAGTCAAAGCAAGAATAGTATAACCGCTGGTGAGGTATTTATCTATGACTCTTGCTGGACTCAAATCTCCATCGCTTTCTGTCGTATGGGTATGGAAATTCGCCTTGTGCTGTGAAAAAGATTTCCAGTCAATCCCCTCGTAAGGGTCAATTACAACAATGACGGATGTACCTTTGGGAAGCCCCTCTTTTCTCTCCACAAAAGCGCATCCGCCAAGTAAAACCGGAAGGATTAACGCAAGTTGAAACCAAATTCTTATTTTCATTGGCAATCCCTTTCACTACACCCCGCCATAAACCATGAAAACCCGTGCAAGCCCCCGTAGCTTGCACCTTTATCTTGGAAGCACAATACCGCTTGAGGACTGGTATTTTCCGGCAAGGTCTTTATAGGATTTCTCGCATACTCTTTCCGCACAGAGAAATACAATCTGGCATATGCCTTCATTCGCGTAAACTTCGCCATTCACGTTTGTCAGGTTAGCTATCTGCACGGTTATATGTCCTTCCCACTCGGGTTCAAGGGGAGTCACGTTTATTATTATGCCGCACCTTGCGTACGTGGACTTGCCGAAACATATGCCCAGGACATCCCTGGGTATTTTGAAATATTCGTCGCTTTTCCCAAGCACGAAACTTCCTGGGGGAATTATGCAGGATTTCCCATTGAAACTCTCGAAATCCTCCCCCTTTATCTTTTTGGGAGAAACAACTCCTTTACCCCTGAATATCATGAACTCTTCGGACAATCTGAAATCGTAGCCATAGGAAGAAACCCCGTAGGATATGCCTTTCTTCACCTTTTCGGGGAAGAAAGGACTTATCATTCCTTCCCTGCCTTTTTCTATCAGCCACCTGTCGTTTTTAACCATGGTATAAGTCTATCACAATGTTTCAGATATTCCCACTTTCTTTAAAATATTTGCCTGCCGGTATTTTTTTTACGGGCCAGCTTGCCCTTAACGGGTCTTCATATACACCTATTTTTTCAAAAGGCAAGGGGTCTATTCCTTTCACTCCGTAAACAGGAGCGCCTATCCTTAGCCTGAAATCCATCTTATCTTTATTTACAAAAAGAAGTTTGCCCGTATCCCAGTTGTTTTCCACAAAATTCTTTTCTTTCTTAAACGCCGACGAGCTGACAAAAGAACCGCCGGTATTCACATTTCTTTTTATTGCATTATTTTCCGTTCTGCCCATGGGCAGAGTATCTTCAAATACCTTTGTCATCTGAGGATACCTGATTGCCCAGGGTGGCTGCTTGTAATTTATGTCCCTGAAATACGTTTCGCGGTACTGAAAATAAACTATCCCTGAATTATTCATCAAAGGAGACCTGTCGCCTATGGATAAGCTTGTACGGTTATCTACGAATATATTGTTTTCAACGCGGTTATCCGCTCCATGCACAAAAACAGCCGAACCGGTGCATCGGTACAATAAATTACCCTCTATTGTCATTCCTGCGTTGAGAGCGTCTATATATATCATATTTACGCCGGGATTGTCATACTGCACGGCCGATGACATCTCTGTTATGTGATGGATAAAATTGTATCTTATTATATTGCCCCTGTTCATCAGGTACCGCGGTTCTCCGTAGACATATATAACGCCGGCGTCACGGGCCTCATGAACAACATCATATATCTCGTTGAACTCTATTGTATGGTCGTTATAGTCAAATTGTATTGCCATGTGGGGGCTGTCTGATATGAGGTTGTTGGATACCCTCTGTCCGACTCCAGGCAAAGCTTTTATCAAAGATACCCCGTGATTGTACCCGCCCCGTCTGTTGAAATGGTGAATATGGTTGTTTTCCGCAATATGCCTGCCCGGGATAAGATTATCCCTGTCGCCTCCGGTAAGGTGTATGCCGCTTTCTCCCGTGTCGTATATGTCGCAGCCCACAACACTGTGCTCCCAACCGCTTTCCACCCTTACCGCAGACTGGCCCGTGTTGCGTATTGTGCAACCTGCAATAAGGTTATTCCTGCCCCCGTGCATCTCAATTCCATGCCTCCGCGTACCTTCAACAGTCAGACCAAACAGCACCACGTTTGAAGCCCCGTCAAACCGTATTACCGGTTTATCAAGAATGGTAACTATAACTTCGCTGGCCTTAATATCCCCGGGCGGGTAAAAATAGAGTCTGCCCGTATCCCTGTCCAGGTACCATTCTCCCGGCTTATCAAGCTCGCTCAACACATTGTAAACATAATAAGGAGCTCCTTTCATGACATAAGGGGCAGGGTCTGTATTCAACTGCAGGTTCATAATATGGCTTTTTGTATCTATGGACTCAATTTTGAAGTGTGACACTGCATATGACGCACCAAGATATCCTTTTATCCACATATCTTTTTCTTCTGCCCAGCGCTGAGGCCTGTCTCCCGAATATACAAATTTGCCCAGCTGCCACTCCCTGATATCTCTCTTCCTGTCGACAGCAGTCAATTCCGCCACCCTGGCCCAGCTGCCATCGTTGGGCCAGCGTGCCAGCTCCATCATTTTACCGTTGCAAATGAGTTCCATGGCTCCCGGATATGTCCCCATGTAAGCCCGGGTAACAAGCTTTCCGTATTCCGTTATTCCCTCTTCCTTCAGGTTGGCCACCCGGATTTTATCTCTGCTTTCTTCGGGAAAGCGCCTTGATATGTCAGGTGCAGTGATAGGACTGAAGTTTGCGATATGCCTCCCTCCTATTAAGCGCACATCTTCCCCGGGATAACTCCTGTATACAACAGGCGAGCTTTCTGTACCTGAGTCTTCTTTCCCGAAACTGACGCTTTCTGAAACAAAATATCTTCCGCCTCGCAGGTAAACAGCTATTCCTCCTTCAGGCATACCTTTGCCGGCTTTTATCCTCCTTACCTCCTCCTGCGCCCTTTCTATGGCAGCAAAAGGCTTTCCCTCTGTCCCCGGGTTGTCGTCATCTCCATCGGGAGATACATACATGGAATATCCGGGCCTGTTCACCCAATCCACCCTTTTCTGCCGTATGCTCTTTTCTTCTGCCCCGTCTGACAGTCCTTTTATGCCGTCCAGCCGGTCTACAATGTCCCTGCGGCAACTCTCATGGGGAAATTCAGACTTTTCCTGCTCTGTAAGAAGGGTTCTGTAAATACTTCTTGCACGGCTGTAATCCCCGGCCAGCCTGTATGTATCTGCCGTGTATAACCTTGCCCTGAATATGTGGTTTTCCATGGCGTTGTCTATCTTTTGAATCTGTCCGTACAGCTCTCTTGCCATGGCATAATCCTTCTGTTCCGCGTATACCTCCGCCTGCCGGAATAAACCGTATATGCGGTAATAGTCAGTCAGACCGGGAAGCAAGAAAATTTCTTCGTAGGTACGGTGGGATGCAGGGTAATTCCTGTCCTTGCGGTAGAGTTCTGCCATATTGAAAAGAGCAACCTCCCTTAAATAGTCATTTTCAGGGTCGGACTGGTTCTTAATTTTCTCGTATTCTTTAACAGCATCCCTGTATTTTCCTGCCTTTTCAAAGGCATCTGCCTGCAGGAACAGTCCTTCTCCTTTTCCAACGGTTGCTGAGGCTTTTTTCATTTTCTCTGCATCTTCCATAAGTGAAACCAGACACCTTCTTTCATCGTCAGTCTTCGCAAAACCCAGGGCTTTTTTGAAATCTTCAAGGGCGCCTGCATAATCCTTCCGTGATAGTTTGAGCCTTCCCCTGCCTTCGTAACGGGCGCATTCAGGAAGAGTCCACTCCCCTGTTTTTATATGGACTATTTCAGGACAGGCAAAGTATGAACCGGTTTCCATGTTGGCGGCCAATACAACTACAATTGTGTTAACAGGGTAAGGAGTATCTACCATTTTGTCTTTTAGTTCGGCTTCGTCTGTTGTACCTGGAATTTTTATTTTTCCGGAAACAGGTGTCCAGCCAGTACCTGCCTTTTGCCTGAACCCTTCCAGGCTGCCGACAAATTTCCTGCCGGAATAGGCATAAAGCAGGCAGGAGACATCCTTTTGTTCTGCATCCTTTGCAAAAAAACTTATTTCCAGTTCGTCGCCTCCAGAAACGGATATCATGCCGCTCATCAGGTGCCCCCTGACATAAGCAAATTTGTCTCCTTTGCATACGCCCGGCCTCTCTCTTATTATTTCAAATGCAGGGTTTTTGAAATGGGATCCGGGATTTAATCTCCATCCGTAAGGGAAATGCTCGGCATCCGGGATAGTTGTCCATGCCAGCAGACATGTATCTACGCTCAGAAAAGCACACAGCATAAACATACATGCAAATTTGCCAAATATTATTTTTTTATTCATTTTCTCTCCTATGGATTACATCAAAATCTTACCATTTTTCCAGTTTATCTGCTAACCGAAATTGAAAATATACGGTTTTGTGATAACATTTATTAAATGCACATGAGAGAAAATATGGAAGATATACGGGAAAAACTAAAAAGAATCGAAATCTGGTGGAACGGTAAAAATAGAGGAAGGCCCCTTTACAGGAAAATACTTCCTGCCGCAAATGTGCAAAAACCTTCAGGAAGGAAAGTAAAATGGGAAAACGAAAAAGAAATCCCTGATTTCGATTCGATTGCAGATGCGGAAAGTTTCGATTATATATACATGGGAGAATCATATCCCACGGCTCCTCACATATGGGGCAATCGCGGAACACCCATGACCATGGCTTCATACCTCGGGGGCGGGGTACTGTTCAGGGAAAACACGGTATGGGTGGAACCTGTCGTTGAAAATTGGGAAAACTTCGAAATCAAATTTGACGCGGAAAACCACTGGGTCAAAATGAGCAGGATGCTCATGGAAAAACAGGTTGAAAAAAGCAGCGGGAATTTTCTTGTTTCCATGCCGGACCTCGGAGACGCCCTCACGTGCATGTCCATGCTGAGGGGAACGGAAAAACTGCTTTTCGACGTAATCGAGAGACCTGCCCTGATATTGGAAAAGGTTAAAGAATTTACCGATGCATGGAAAGAAGCCCACTCTTTTTTTTACAATATATACAGAACCAAACTGCCCGGGGACTGTTCATGGCTGGTATGGGCGCCCGGAAAAACCTATGCTTGCCAGTGCGATTTTTCCACGATGATATCTCCAAAACTCTTTGATAAATTCGTCGTATTCGAACTTGAGCAGATAAAAGATTATCTCGAGTATATCATATGGCACCTCGACGGTTATGTAGAAGTCCGCCATCTCGACATACTCCTGGGACTTCCTTGCATAAAAGCATTCCAGGTAGTCCCAGGGGCGGGAAATCCCCCGTGCGCATCCGAAACATGGCTACCCGTAATAAAGAAAATCACGGATGCCGGGAAAATGGCCTATGTATATGCAAACAACGAAAGGGAGGTCAGAACGCTTGTTAAAAAACTTCCGTCCGAACAACTTTTTATAGACGGGGGGATTCCTGGAAACACCGTTCAGGAAGTTGATGATTTCATTAAAAGCATTACCGGATGAAAAACAAAATGAACAGACAGATACCCGGCTGGGTGAAAAAAAGGGTAACCTGCAATGAAAATTATTCAAGGACGCGCGCCGTTTTGAAAGAACTTTCAATAAACACAGTTTGTGAAAGCGCAGTTTGTCCTAATATTTACGAATGTTTCTGCAAGAATTACGCGTCATTCATGATACTGGGAAACAGGTGCACGAGAGATTGCAGGTTCTGCGGGGTAGACCATCTGTCCGCGGCAGCATCGGCGCCAGACGACCCGGGCGAGCCCGCAAAAATCGCAGAAGCCGTGAGAGAAATGGCAATGGAATACGTCGTTATAACTTCTCCGACCAGGGACGACCTGCCGGATGGAGGGGCGTCGCAGTTCGCCGCCGTGGCAGAACTAATAAGAAAAGAAAATCCTTCTGTGAAAGTGGAACTTCTCATCCCTGATTTCAGGGGAAATACAGAATCACTTAAAAAAGTGATTGATGCAAAACCATGTATCATATCCCACAACATAGAAACCGTCGAAAGGCTTTATCCTTCAATAAGGCCGTCTTCCTGTTACGATACTTCCATGAATGTGCTTAGAGAAATAAAAAAAAACGGCATTAAAACGAAATCGGGGTTCATGCTGGGCCTTGGAGAAAAAGAGAGCGAGGTCATGGATTTAATGAGCCGTATAAGGGAAACGGGGTGTGATTATCTCGTGATAGGACAGTATTTGAAACCTTCAAAGCAAGCAGTTGACGTGGTGGAATACATACATCCCGACATATTCAAAAAAATTGAAAAAGCAGGCAAACAAATCGGTTTTGAAAACGTTTTTGCAGGCACTTTTTACAGAAGCTCATATTTTGCGGAACAACTTATAGAGGGAAAAAATGGCTGCCGTTAAGAAAAGGCCGAACATACTTTTCCTGTTTGCCGATGACCAGAGATTTGACACCATAAGAGAACTGGGGAATGATACCATCGTTACTCCAAACATGGATAAAATCGTCAGAGACGGAGTGGCCTTCACCCATGCTTTTATCCAGGGAGGCACGACAGGAGCCGTTTGCATGCCCAGCAGGGCAATGCTTCACACTGGCAGGCCGCTGTTCAGGATTAAAGATTCGGGCGGTTCAATCCCGGAAAGCCACATCACAATGGGAGAAGCCTTCAGAAAAGCCGGTTACAGGACATTCGGAACAGGCAAGTGGCATAATGGCACGCAATCTTACACGAGAAGTTTCACGGACGGAGCAGAAATCTGGTTTGGAGGTTTGCTTGACCACTGGAACCTCCCGGTAAACCATTTTAACCCTGAAGGCAAATATGAAAAAGTTCCCTTTTGCCTGAACCCCCGCTACTCCAACGAGACAAGATATATGACCTGTACACATATCAACGTGGGAAAGCACTCCAGCGAACTCCTGGGCGAATCTGCCATGGAATTCCTTGAAAAGCACAAAGATACCAGCCCATTTTTCATGTATGTCGCTTTTCTTGCTCCGCACGACCCCAGGACAATGCCTCAAAAATACCTGGACATGTACCACCCTGAAAAAATACCGCTTCCGCCCAATTTTACCGGAAGACATCCGTTTGACAACGGCGAACTTTCCGTAAGAGACGAGATGCTTGCAGGCTTTCCCAGGAAACCGGAAGAAATAAAAAAGCATATAGCGGAATATTATGCAATGATAACCCACCTGGACGCACAGATAGGCAGGATTATCAAGACCCTTGGAGAAACGGGCAGGCTTGAAAACACGATTATCCTGCTGGCGGGAGACAACGGACTGGCAGTGGGCCAGCATGGACTGATGGGTAAACAGAACATGTATGAACACAGCGTCAGGGTTCCTCTCGTCATGAGCGGTGCCGGCATACCCAAAAACGAAAGAAGGGATTCTCCTGTCTACCTTTTTGATATCTTCCCGACTCTCGCAGAACTTGCAGACATTTCCACGCCGAAATCTGTCAAAGGCGCCAGTTTTGCACCAGTAATAAAAAATCCCCGGGAAAGAACACGCAGGAATCTTTTCTTCGCTTACAGGCATTGCCAGAGGGCTGTCCGGGACGACAGGTTTAAACTTATCGAATACGCGGTGGAAGGGAAAAGGACAACCCAGCTCTTTGACCTCCAGGAAGATCCCTTTGAGATGAACAACCTTGCCGGAGACAAGAAACATAAAAAGGTGCTGTCCTCTTTCCAAAACCTTATCGTAAAAGCTGCTGAAGAATGGAACGACAGGGATGAAAGATGGGGCAAAATATTCTGGAAAAACTTTAAAACATAAAATGAAAAGCATAAGAATAGCCATAGGACAGGTAAACACCGCTGTGGGAGACATAAAAGGGAATTGTTCAATAATAACAGACTTCATTAAAAGAGCCGAAGATGAAAACGTTGATATTATCTCCTTTCCCGAGCTTGCAGTCACGGGGTACCCTCCGGAAGACCTTCTTTTGAGGCCGCAGTTTATCAAAGACAATATCGACGCATTGAACTCTCTCAGGGAAAAGACAGGAAAAATAGCAGTTGTTGCCGGCTTCGTACAAAGGCATGGAAATTGTATTTACAACAGCGCGGCAATATTATACGCAGGCAAAATAATTTCCGTGTACCGTAAGATACTTCTGCCAAATTACGGGGTATTCGACGAGAAAAGATATTTTACTGCAGGAAGGGAAAACCCCGTTTTCGAAATTTCGGGCTTTTGTTTCGGGGTAACCATCTGCGAAGATATCTGGCACGAAAAAGGCCCCGTACACCAGCAGGCATTGAAAGGAGCTCGGCTCGTAATAAATATAAACGCGTCTCCCTACCACTGCGGAAAGACAGAAGAAAGGGAAGAAATTGTCAGGAAGCACTGCATGGAAAACAATATATACTTATGCTATACCAACCTTGAAGGAGGACAGGACGAACTCCTTTTCGACGGCAACAGTTTTATATCTGACAGCAAAGGAAAGATAATAAACAGGGCGGAAGGATTCAAGGAACAACTACTCATAACCGACATACCCGCGGGCAGAACAAAAAAAGAAAAAACTGCTGCTGTAAATATCCCTCATGAAATTTCCCCGGGAAAAAAAGCCGTTCCCATTTCCAGGTTCGTCCGCCCTTCCATGGAAAAAGAGGTTTATACCGGATTGTTGACAGGGCTGAGAGATTATACCTCCAAAAACGGTTTCAAAAAAACAGCAATTGGTTTAAGCGGAGGAATAGACTCGTCTCTCGTGGCGGCAATTGCGGCAGATTCCATGGGCAGTCAGAATGTAACCGGGGTTTTTATGCCCTCGAGATATACCTCGGAGGAATCAAGAGAAGACGCGAATCTGCTGGCAAAAAACCTTGGTATAGAATTACTTGAAATCCCCATAGAACCCTTATTTACCTCGTACCTGAACACCCTCCAGCCTGTATTCAAAGGGAAAAACGCTGATACCACCGAAGAAAATATCCAGGCCAGGATAAGGGGCAACATACTGATGGCCATATCAAACAAGTTCGGACACCTGGTTCTCATAACCGGGAACAAATCCGAGATGAGCGTGGGATATTCAACACTTTACGGAGACATGGCAGGCGGATTCGGGGTGATAAAAGACGTGTATAAAACGCTTGTTTACAAACTTGCGGAATACAGGAACTCAATTGAGCAGGTGATTCCTGAAAGGGTACTGACAAAAGCTCCCACGGCAGAACTCAGGTACGGACAGAAAGACCAGGATACTCTTCCCCCTTATGAAATACTTGACGCAATACTCAAGGAATATATTGAAAAAGAAAGAGGATTAAAGCAGATAATTGAATCCGGATTTGACAGCAAAACCGTAAAACAGGTTATCGCCATGGTAGACAGGAGCGAATACAAGAGAAGACAATCTCCTCCGGGAATCAAAATAACGCCGAAAGCTTTCGGCAGGGACAGGAGAATTCCCATAACAAATCTTTACCGCACCTGAAACACAGTGAGGAAATAAAATGGACATGAAAAATCTTAGCATTCTTGATACCGCTGAATCACACTCCATAAGCGCCGAAAATTTCAGGGGAGAAAAAGGCAAGGGAGGCATGGCAACAGCCGGGACAGGCGAACAATGCGCCCGTGACCTCGGACAGGGATGGAAGATCTCTCCGAGCGTGAAGATAGAAGGAAAAAGCGTATTTGAACTCGCAGATATCGAAGGTCCCGGAACCGTAGAGCAGGTATGGATGACGGTCAGCGGGAAATGGCGTTTCAACATCCTGCGCATCTACTGGGACGGGCAGGAAACCCCTTCAGTTGAATGTCCCGTAGGAGATTTCTTCGGATGCGGATGGGAAAAACCATGCCGGATTAATTCCCTCGCCGTGTGCGTAAATCCATGGACCGGTTTCAATTCATACTGGCAGATGCCTTTCAGGAAAAGATGCCGGATTACCCTTGAAAATATAAGCGAAGAAACGGCAACGGTATATTATCAAATCAACTATTCCCTGGGAAACATCGACGAGAACGCAGGATATTTCCATGCATCCTTCAGAAGGACAAACCCCCTGCCATACAGGGAGGTTTATACCATCCTCGACGGCGTCGAAGGAAAGGGAAGGTACGTGGGAACATACATGGCGTGGGGCGTCAATAACTGCGGCTGGTGGGGAGAAGGCGAGATAAAATTCTTTCTCGACGGAGACAGGGAATTCCCCACGATTTGCGGCACTGGTACAGAAGACTATTTCTGCGGTTCATACAACTTCGAAAACAAGGAGATAAAACAGTACGAGGAATTTACGACCCCTTACACCGGGCTTCCGCAGGTCATAAGACCTGACGGCGTATACCAGTCCCAGACGAGATTCGGTTTATACCGATGGCATATAACAGACCCTGTGAGATTCAAGAAAAATATCCGGGTGACTATCCAGGCTCTCGGATGGCGCAGCGGACACAGGTATCTTCCGCTCCGGGACGACATATCATTCGTCGCTTTCTGGTACCAGGAACTTCCCACAAGAGAATTTAAAAAACTTCCCGACAGGGACTGCCTCGAGGTTATCTGACCTGTGAAAAAAAAAGGGGACAGGCTACTTTTTAAAATTGATATTTGCATAATTAATGTCATCCTGTTTTTGCGAAGAATGAGTCTCTCGTCTGTCA
>DAOQVZ010000013.1:15108-27988 GCA_035341815.1 bacterium | reverse complement strand
ATCTGCACGATGCCGGATACGCGCAGAAGATAATAAAATAAATCCGAGTTTATAAGCCATATTACAATGGAAAAAAGTCCTATCAAAACGGCGCTTAATGAAGCCCCTCTTGCGAAAGACTTGAAGGGAGAATTGATGCTGTCGCTGTATGTTGATATCATCAATAAAAATTTAGCATATTTCCGGGAAAAAATCAAGTTTTTCTGGTTTTTCAACCAGGTTTTTTTGTTCTTGTGAAAACTGATTGCGGAAGTGTATTTAAATGCTCTGCTGGTATGTGTCGACGGCAATCCTGAGTTCTTCGTTTGTGGGGATTACATAAATCCTTACTTTGGAATCGGCAGAGCTTATCTCTTCTTCTTTTGAAAAAACCGAATTGTTTTTCTCTTTATCCAGGATTATTCCCAACCCTTCAAGCCCCTCAAGTGATTTTTCGCGAATCAGTGGCCGATTTTCTCCTGCGCCCGCGGTAAAAACTATGGCGTCGGTTCTGCCAAGCACTGCCATGTAAGCGCCTATGTATTTTTTTATCCTGTAGCTGTAGATGTCGATGGCAAGGGAGACCCTCTTATTGTCGAGGTTGGACAGAAGGTTGCGAAAGTCGTTGGATACGCCCGAGAGCCCCAGCAGTCCGCTCTTCTTGTTCAGAAGGTCATTGACTTCCTTCACGCTCAAGCCGAGATTTTCCATGAGGTAGAATATTATGCCGGGGTCAACGTCTCCGCTCCTGGTACCCATCATAAGTCCTTCAAGAGGGGTAAGTCCCATGCTTGTATCGACTGAATGGCCGTTCTTGACGGCAGTAATGCTGCAGCCGTTTCCCAGGTGGCAGGTTATGGCATTGATGGCATACTTGTCTCTTCCCATCAATTCGGCGGCTCTTCTTGCGACGTACCTGTGCGAAGTGCCGTGAAAACCGTATCTTCTTATGCGGTATTTTTCGTATAACTCGTAGGGGATGGGATATAAAAAAGCCGTATCCGGGATAGTTGTATGAAATGCGGTGTCAAAAGAAGCTACCTGTATGCTTGAGGGAAAGAGTTTCATTGACGCTTTAATCCCTGCGAGGTTGTGGGGATTATGAAGGGGTGCAAGCTGTATGCACTCTTCTATCCTGTTTATTATCTCTTCATTCAGGATGACGCTCTTGTCGAATCCTTCTCCACCGTGAACTACCCTGTGTCCGACTCCTTTTATCTCGTTTACGTCGGAAATTATACCCCTTTCTTTGTCCGCAAGAATCCTGGCGATGAGCTCCAGTCCGTCGGTGTGGTTCTTCACGGGGACCTGTTGCCTGAAGGATTTTTCGCCGGCAGAGTACTTGAAAAAAGACGTTTCTTCGCCTATCTTTTCAACGCCTCCGTCCATGAGAAGCGTTTCTTCAGGCATCTCAAAAACCTTGAATTTTATAGAAGAACTCCCGCAGTTTATGATAAGTATTTTCATTTGTTCCTGATTCCTTTCAATTTCCGGTTGCGAATGGGCAGACTACGCTTCCATCTGCTTTTTTATGAACTCAACCGCCTTGCCAACTGTTTTGACTTTCAGCGCCGCATCTTCTTCCATCTCGATTGCGAATTCTTCTTCAAACGCCGCAACAAGCTCAAGGCTCTGCACGCTTTCAGCTCCGAGGTCTTCGACAAACCGGCTTTCAGGTTTCAGCTTTTCTTCTTCCGTTCCGAGCACTTCCTTTACAACTTTTTTAACCCTCTCTTCTATTTCCTTTATTTCCATTTGTTGCTCCTATTTCCGCATGCGGCTTTTGCGAATAAATTCTCTCCTTTCAGATGATGTCATTTCATAAACATGCCTCACAGCGGATTCTTCCTCGGCCGAAAGAGTTCTTTTCCTTCTCGCCATTGCCGTTTTTGCCGTGGCAAGCATCATCTCCAGTCCAAATCCTTTCATGTAACTTCCGTTGATGTACCATGAAAAAGAAGGGAAATATTTTGGCAGAACGTTTCCTGCTGTGATATTGCACATAATGCCTGCAGATGTTCCCGTGTTGAAAAGCGTTCCTATGCTGGTTTTGGTGTGGTCCCCGATAAAACAGCCGACCTTCATGTCTTGCGTGTCAACCGGCGTGCCGTTGACATGGACAGTTACGTTGGTATAATCGTTTTTCAGGTCGCTGTTGGTGGTCATGGCCCCGAGGTTGACGAATTCTCCTATGTAGCTGTGCCCTATAAAACCGTCGTGGTACTTGTTGGCGTAAGAATGGAATATTGATTCTTCGACTTCGCCGCCCACCTTGCACACTTCTCCGAAGCTGCAGCCTTCTCTGATGTTTGCTCCAGGCATTATATGTGTGTTGCTTCCGATGTAACAGGGCCCTTCCACTCTCGCAAAAGGGAATATTTCGGCTCCTTTTTCAACGTATACCGGCCCTGCCTGCGTATCTATGACGGCAAAAGGATGAACCCTCGCTTTTTCAGCAATGAACACCTTTGTTTCATCGCCTGTTACTGCCGCTTTTTCTGAAAAACCGCCGCCTGTTCCGTTTTTGCCTGCCTGCAGAAAATCGGTTTCAATAGCTTTCGGGTTATGGTGTATTATCTGCCACGGATATTCCAGGATTGTTCCGGATGCTTCTTCAGGTTTTACGTTTCCTGAGATGGACATAAGGAATTCATCGAAATTGCCCTGCCAGAATCTGCGTACCGTTTCTTTTTTTATAAAGGCGTATAGCATTTCCTGCCCCGATTTCACCGCTTTCTCTTCCCTTGGAGAAATTATTTCTCCGTCTGTTTTCAGCCACCTTCCGTTAACTATCAGCAGGTCGTCAAGAAAAAAAGAGGTGTCGTTGACAGGCATCCCGTATTTTTTCCCGGCAAGCGGCGCCATGTAATCCCTTACCCATAAACCTTTTTCTGATTCGGGAAGACAGGGAAGAAGCCTGTCAATCATGGAAAAGAATCCGCACCTCAATTCAAACACGCACTTTATCAAAGAGAGCGGAACCAGGTTAATCCATTTGCTGTCTTCATATACAATTACTTTCATAATGACAATCCTCTTATGCAAGAAGGCAGGTTATTGCCGAAACTCCCACTATATCTTCCACTGTTGCTCCCCTTGAGAGGTCGCTTACCGGTTTCCGAAAACCCTGCAGTATAGGACCGAGGGCAGAGGCTCCCCCAAGGTACTGGGTCAGTTTATATCCTATGTTCCCGGAATTCAGGTCAGGGAATATAAGCACATTGGCTCTTCCCGCCACTTCGGAAGCATCCTTGAGCTTTCTTTTCGCCACGTTTTCAGACAAGGCCGTGTCTGCCTGGAATTCTCCGTCAAAAAAGATATTGCTGCGCATGGCTCTTGCAAAGGATACGGCCTCCCTGACCTTTTCTGCCAAAGGATGGGACGCTGAACCCCTTGTTGAAAATGAGAGGAAGGCAACCCTTGGCGCCTCTCCCGTAAGTTTCACAAAACTTTCTGCGGTGGTCACGGCAATTTCCGCAAGCTGTCGAGAATCAGGGGCTATATTGACCGCGCAGTCGGCAAAAAAAAGATTTTTCTTTTCCGGGAAAGACATTATGAAAAAACTGGACGGAGCAGTTATGTTCTCTGCATATCCGGTTGTAAGAGCGGCGGCCCTTATTACATTTGCGGTTGTGCTGGCTGCCCCTGCAACCATTGTGTCAATCCTGCCCGATGCCAGAAGCATTCCTCCGAAAACAAGGTTTTTCCTCAGAAGTTTCAAGGCAACCGCTCTTTTTATGTTCCTGCGGTTTGCGCAGTAAAGGGCAACAAGTTCTTCAAGGCAGGGATAAGAGAGAGGGTCGATAACTTCAATGCCAGAAACGGAAATGTTGTTTTTTTTCGCCAGCTCGGAAATTTCCCCGGGCGTCCCAAGAATAACAGGCCTGGCAATTTTTTCTCTGCACAGGATAAGGGCTGCCTGCAGGATTCTTGCGTCAGTTCCCTCAGGAAAAAGAACTGTCTTTTTTTTTGTCCTTGCCTTTTCTGCGAATTCCTTAAGTATGTTCATCTTACCATTTTTACAAATGCGGAAAACAGCAAGTCAGAAAATGGGCATTTTTATCTTGCGTTCCAATTCCTGTGTATATTTGTAATATTGGTAACGGTTCAAAGAACAGGCCGCATCTTCGTCCAGAATTATATGGACCCTTGGGTGAAGCTGGAGAGCTGAAGCGGTTACCATGCTTGTCAGGGGACCTTCCAGGGCTTTTGCCACTATCTCGGATTTATTTTTGCCCGATGCGAGAAAGATGATTTCTTTCGCTTCGAGAATCGTGCCTATGCCCATGGAGAGAGCAAACCTTGGGACATCTTCCTTATTATTGAAAAATCTCGAATTGTCATTTACCGTCTGCATATCCAGCGATACTATTCTGGTTCTTGAATTTAAAGACGAACCGGGTTCGTTGAAGGCTATATGGCCATCTCCTCCCACTCCCAGAACCTGCAGGTCTATACCTCCGGCGTTTTTAATCTGTTCTTCATACCTCCTGCAGTATTGTTCAACCTCTTCTATGCCGACATGGCCTTCCGGAACAAAGGTGTTTTCGGGACGTATGTTGATGCCTTTGAAGAGATTGTTCTCCATGAAATACCTGTAGCTCTGGAGATGGGAAGGGTCTATCCCGTAGTATTCGTCGAGGTTGAATGTTTTTACCCTGTCAAAAGAAAGCCCTTCTTCTTTATGCGCCCTTATCAATTCTGAGTACAAGCCGAGAGGCGTGCTGCCAGTTGCAAGTCCGATTGTGCAGTCCGGTTTGCGTTTTACCAGGTCAACGACTATTCCTGCCGCTTCTTTTGAAAGCTCAGAATAGTCTTTCTTAATTATTACCCTCATCTGAATCCCCCTCGTTTTCTTCTTCGTTCATGATATTTGTGTCTTCAGGCGATTCTTTGGCGTCTTCATATTTCTCGGGTTTTCCCAGCTGCTTCAGTCCGAGCGAAATTCTCTTGTTATTGGCATCTATCTCCAGAATCATGACCTCAAGTTTCTGTCCTTTTCGAAGGACTTCTGAAGGGTGCTTAATCATTTCGTCTGTGATGTTCGATATATGGAGAAGTCCGTCGATATCCTTTTCTATTTCAACGAAAGCCCCGAAATCCGTTATATTGTACACCTTGCCTTTTACGATGCTTCCTACGGGGAACCTTTCTGCTATTTCCGGCCAGGGGTTGGTTTCGAGCTCTCTCAAGCTGAAAGATATTTTTTGCTCCGCCTTTTTTATGTCTATAACTTTTACTGTAACGGGGTCTCCCATTGCCACAATTTCCGAAGGCCTTCGGACCCTGCCTGTCCACGATAGCTCCGATATATGGAGAAGCCCTTCCACTCCCTCTTCTATTTTAATGAACGCTCCGTAATCCGTGATATTGACTACCTTGCCTTCGACCGTGGAGCCAATGGGATATTTTTCTTCAATGCTCTCCCACGGATTGGGAGTTTTCTGTTTAAGTCCGAAAGAGGCAATCTGCTTTTCAAGGTCCACGTCGAGAATTACGACCTCTATTTTTTGGCCGAGGCTGAGTATCTGGGAAGGGTAGCTGACTTTTCCCCAGCTCATATCGTTGAGATGCAGCAATCCCACCAAGCCGAAGTCTATTTCTATGAAAGCCCCGTAATCCACAATATTTCTCACGACTCCTGTTACAAGTTGGTTCTTCTGCAGTTGTGAGAGATACTCTTTTTTCTGTACAGCCTGCTCTTCCTCAATATATTTCCTCCTTGAAACGACAACGTTTTTTCTCAAGGCGTCCAGTTTGATAATTTTAAAAGTGGACTTCGTGCCCAATAGCTTTGAAGGATTTGACATGGGTTCTATGTCTGCCTGGGAAGTGGGCAGGAAAGCCAGGACTCCGATGTCTACCCTGTAGCCCCCTTTTATTACCCTGAATATAGTCCCGTCTATGGGAGTATCCGCCTCATATGCTTTTTCAATATTTTCCCAGTAGAGCAATATGTCTGCTTTTTCCTTGGAAAGGGGTATCAGCCCGCCCTTATCCGGGTCGAGAGATTCCACTATCACGTTTACTTCCATTCCTTCAATTTCTTCTTCCGCATGGTTCTTGAATTCTTCTATTGAGGCAACCCCTTCCGATTTGTATTCTATGTCTATGATAACATCTTCATTGATGACCCTGAGCACCTTTCCTTTAATTAACGAACCGGGTTTAAAACTCGAGATTTTTTCTTCCAGCATCCTTCCGACTTCTTCTCTTGCCATTTATCCGTACCTCCTTATATCCTTTATTTTTTAGATTGTCTTTAACCGCCAGTATGAAATTTTCGGGAGTAGACGTTCCCGAAATCAGGCCGACGGAATAAATTCCTTTAAGAGAAACGTTCCTGAGTTCCTCAATTCTTTCCACAAAATGGACGTTTTTATTGAACTGCCTGCAGTTCTGGTAGAGCTTGCCTGTATTTGAACTGGTCTTGCCTCCCAGAACTATCACCATGTCGCACATCCTGCTTATTTCAGCTGATTCCGACTGTCTTTCTTCTGTAACCTTGCATATTGTATTATAAATTACAATTTTTTTGAAATAAAGATTTCCGAGAATGTAATCGGCTGTCTTGAGATAATCTTTGAAAGACAGGGTAGTTTGTCCTATTACCGCGAGCTTTTCGAAAAGCCTCTTGTCTTTGAACTCGCTGCCTTCCTGCACAACCAGGGTGTTTTTCCCGTAATCTCTCAATGCTTCGACTTCGGGGTGTTCCTTATTTCCTATTATTATAACAAAATAATTCTTTTTGTCTAATTTTTTTATCAGAGAGTGGAGTTTTTTTACCGAAGGGCAGGTTGCATCGAATATGTCTGCATGCTGTTTCCTGAGCCTGTTGAGTTTCGCCTGGCCGATGCCGTGAGACCTGACGATGAAGGGGCAGTTTCTTATCTCCTGAAGATTTTTTGTTACCCTGAGTCCCTTTGATTTCAGGTCTTCCATCACAATGGGGTTATGAACTATATCTCCGATGCTGTACAGTCTTTTGTGCTGTTTCAGAAGAGATTCTGCGATATTGACAGTGCGGTTTACTCCGAAACAAAAGCCTATGTTTTTTGCTATAAAAAGTTTTTTCATGAGTATCTGAGTTTTTCTATCGCTTCCATCGCTTTTCGGGAAATTTCCACATAATCCTTGTCTCCCGCTTCCATGACAGGTCCGTAAGATACAACTATCCATGTTCCCGGCCTTACAAATCTTGCTCCGACGGGCATTGCCCTGTCGGTCCCCTGTATAAGTACCGGTATGATAGGAGCTCCGCTCTTGACATGGAGGAATCCTATGCCGGGTTTCGGAGGCAGCATCCTGCCTGTTTTACTCCTTGTTCCCTCGGGAAAAACGACAAGAGCCCGCTTTTTCCCCAGGGCCTTCAAACCCGCTCTCAGAGACATCGAAGACGGTTCGTCTCTTTCAAGAGGTATCGCTCCGAGATATGCCAGGAATCGCGAAACAATGAATATATCGAGCAGGTTGTCTTTTGCGAAATAGTTTACCTGCATGGAGAGAGAATAGCCCAGTACTATGGCGTCAAGGAAACTTATGTGGTTTGCCACTATGAGGCACGGCCCTTTTCGTGGGATATTTTCTTCTCCCCTGACCTTGACGGGAAAAATAAACCTGAAAGTGATGAATGTCAGAAATTTGGCAGTATAATAAATAAATTTTTCCATTATTTATCCAGAATATCCTTCAGCAGGGTAATGGCGATAACCTTGTTTTTCAGTATGTTTATCTCCTTCCTGTTGGGAGCTATGCCGTCATTTTTTACCAGAATCATGTATTCGTGCTTGCTGAGAGAAATTTCCGAATGGTCAAAAGCATCTGCCTCTTCAAGCGTGATTGATACAGGGTCTTCACTCTTAAAAGTTCCAAGATATGCCCACCTTGAATCTGTATCTACCACAACCCGTTTCCCCGCATATTTTTCTGTTAAGCTGTTCATGATGGCATGCCGCAAAGGGAAAAATTTGCATAAAACGGCTGAACTATCTGCTGTTCAAAATAATTGTCACAGGCCCGTCATTGTGAATTTCCACAAGCATATATTTCCCGAATTCTCCCTGAACGGTTTTTGCCGCAGACTTTTTAATGAGTTCAACGAATTTATCGTAGAGAACGACGGCCTTATCAGGAGATTCCGCTTCCGTAAAATCCGGCCTGTTGCCTCTCCGGCAGTTGGCGCACAGAGTGAACTGTGAAATGACTATTATTCCGCCTTTGATGTCCATCAGGGAATAATCCATTTTTCCTGAGGAATTTTCAAAAATTCTCATCGACAGTATCTTGCCCGCGAGGAACTCGCAATCTTTTTCCGTATCGCCCTTTTCAACTGCGACAAGAACGACAAGTCCCGAGCCTATTTCTCCCCGGGGTTCTTTTCCCACGCAAAGCATGCCTTTTTTTACTCGCTGTATAACGGTTTTCATTTGATAAACAGTTTACTGCAGAAATAAACTTTCTGCAAGCTGGATTTGTAACGGTTGCCTTCAGTAGGGGAAATTCTCTGATTCGGGAGCTTGTGAAATAACAGCAAATAATTCAGCCCATGCTTTAACCCCTGCTTCAAAAATTATCCGGGCTTTCTCCAATGATGCTTTGCGGCTGTCTCCCCCGGCCGCATTGGGAAGACGGACGTGCCAGGGCTTGACAAAATGAACATTGCAGTCGTTCAGGATATCTATTTTATGGTTTATGACGGGCTGGTTGCCAATCCTGTCTTTTCTTACAAGCCCGGGTTTCAGGAAAAGCATGTTGGATGTTTCCCATTCTCCCCCGTGTTCTTCTCCGCGGGGGCTCCGGTGCTCTATCTTGTCCTCCAGGTGAGCAAGGGATTTCGGCAGGGCCGGTCCGGGTTCCAGCAGTCCCAGGAAGAGTCCCTTCTCTTTGGACATATCCCTTTGAACGGCTTTAAGTACGTCCGTATTGCCCCCGTGTCCGTTTGCTATAAATACTCGGTTAATGCCTTCTTCCCTGAGAAAATGGACGATATCTTTTACCATGGCCATGAAAACTGGAACGCTTATCCTGCATGCAAAAGGCAGCCCGTAAAAATTGTTGTTCAGAGCAATCTTTTGTACGGGCAGACAGATTACTTTTGCTCCGTTGCTGTTTGCCCGTTTGGTTGCTTCGCAGCATTTTGCTTCAATGGAAAAACTGTCCGTTCCGTATGGCAGGGCAGGCCCGTGGGGCTCGGTGGAGCCGATGGGAATTATGCCGAGGTTAGGGTCGAGCTTTTTTACGTCTTCGGTGGTCATCTCTTCGAGGATGCCTGACAGATTGAAATTGCTCATTTTTCATGCTCCTTATAATTTTCCTTGCTCACGAAAGCAGGTTTTAAGATACCAGGCTTATTATAACATTTTTGACGGCAACCGGCAGATTTTTTGACAAACTATTCACGGACAATTAAAATAGAAGAAATTACATGTGCTATAAAAACATAACCAGGAGAAAAGATATGGTCAGAGCAAAAGTGAAATACCTGACGGTCAAAACAAAAAAACTGCCTGAATACAAAATGGCTTACTGGGAAATCGATTCGGGCAAAAAAGGGCCCTGCTTTCTCGTGACTGCGGCCATCCACGGCAACGAAGTGCAGGGGAGTGAAGCTATAAGAAGGTTCTGCCCCATAGCTGAAAAAAAGATTGTCAAGGGGAAAATGTTCCTTGTTCCTTTTGTCAATCCTCTTGCTTTGTGGAACAGGAGGCCCCATATAGTATCTACCCTCGGGGAACCTTTTGGCCGGGAAGAAAAAGATAACCTTAACAGGACATGGCCCGGAGACCCGGACGGCAACGAATCCGAACAGGTTGCCTATGTATTCTTCAATAAATTTTTCAAAAAAATAGCGCCAACCCATTATATAGACCTCCACTGTTACAACCGCTTTACTCTTGCCTGCTCTCTCGCCGATGAAAAGCATCCGGAAAGCATTAAATTTGCCGAGGCGGCGGCTTTCCCCATAAGGAGAACCTTTTCATGGGATCTGGTTAAAGGGAAAGACGGGGATAAGGGAACTTCTTCAGGGAAACTCAAAACTTTTTCTCTTCCAGAATGGGTCAGGGAGAACGGGGGAACGGCCTTTGCGGTTGAATTTTCAGGCCAGTATGCCATCACGGAAAAAGAGGTGCAGAGAGGGGTGCGGATGCTGTGTAACTGCGCAAAGTATACAGGGATGTTCAGGGGCAGGCTTGAAGGAATGAACGACAAGCCGCTGCTCTACAGGGAAGGCAAGAATACCGTGTGGGCCTCGGTAAGAGCCCCCGTACAGGGACTTTTTGCAGAAAACGGATGGACCAACGGAGATTTTGTCAGAAAAGGAGACCTTCTCGGAACCCTGTTTGACGACAGGACGTTGAAGACCATAAAGATAAAAGCCCCCATGGAAGGATATCTTTATCTGTACGGGAGTACCAGGAAACGGTGCGATGTTGACCTGGCGTCAATGCATCCTTACGCCGACAAGGACGGTGTTCTTGCGTCAATTATAGGTGAAAAGAAGACGAAGAAAAATAAAAGGGAAAGGAGATGAAATGGCCAGGGCAAAAGTTAAATATCTGCCGGTCAATATAAAAGGAAAGCCTCAATTCAAAATGGCATACTGGGATATAGATTCGGGCAAAAAGGGCCCGTGCCTTCTGGTAACGGCGGCACTTCACGGAAACGAGGTGCAGGGAAGCGAGGTTATAAGGAGGTTCTGTCTCGTTGCGGAAAAAAAGATTGTCAAAGGGCGCTTTCTTCTTGTGCCTTTTGTAAATCCTCTCGCCGTGTGGAACAGGAGGCCCCACATAGCATCAACTCTCGCAGAACCACTGGGAAAACTTGAGAAAAAGAAGGTTAAAAATAAAATCGTACTTGTGCCTGAAGACCCGATGGTAAACATTAACCGTACATGGCCGGGCAATCCACAGGGAAACGAATCACAACAGATGGCCTGCATAGTTTTTAAAGGGATATTTGAGCAGGCTACCCATAATATAGATTTGCATTGTTATAACCGGTTTACGGGTGCAGCGGCTATTCCTGAAGGGTGCGATAAGGCAATAAATTTTGCAAAAGTCAGCGCTTTTCCTTTTTTAAGACCCTCCAAACCTCTTGATTTGAGTAAAACTTTCAAGGGTACCGCTCCGCTTTCTGATTGGTTCAATTTAAATGGGCGCACGGCTTTTACGGCAGAATTTTCAGGACAATACGTGGTGATGGAAAAACAAGTCAGGATAGGAGTAAGGGCATTGACCAATTGTTCAAAATACCTGGGGATGTTCAGGGGAACACCTGAAGGACTGGAAGATACAATTGTTGTTACAAAAGATTTAATGAAGACAGTAAAAGCTCCTTTTGCGGGTCTTTTCGTTGAAAACGGGCTGGCTGCGGGAGATTTTGTCAAAAAAGGAAGCCTGTTAGGATGGCTTTTCAGCGACAGGACTCTTAAAACAAATGAGATAAAAGCTCCTGCAGACGGATATCTTTACTCATACGGGCACCGCAGGCCACGGTGCGACGTGGACCTGGCGGACATGCATCCTCATGCCGATAAGGGCGATATTCTTGGTATAATTATAGGTGAAAAGAAGACAAGGAAAAATAAAAGGGAAAGGAGATAAAATGGCCAGAGCAAAAGTAAAATATCTGCCGGTCAAGATAAAAGGAAAGCCTCAATTCAAAATGGCATACTGGGATATGGATTCTGGCAAAGAGGGGCCGTGCCTTCTGGTAACGGCGGCACTTCACGGGAACGAGGTGCAAGGAAGCGAGGTGATAAGAAGGTTCTGTCCCGTTGCGGAAAAACAACTGGTGAAAGGAAGAATGCTGCTTGTCCCGTTTGCCAACCCTCTTGCATTGTGGAACAGGAGGCCCCTTATTGTTTCTACCCTGGCAAATCCCAAGGGACGCATTGTTGAAAGGCTCATAAATGGAAAGAAAATACTCGTGGCGGATTCGAGAGACAACATAAATTGCACCTGGCCGGGAAATCCTGAAGGAAACGAAGCGGAACAGATGTCTTATATCCTGTTTAACGGCATAGTGAAACAGGCAACCCATAATATCGACCTTCATTGTTATAACCGGTTCTGGGTAACTGCGGCTGTTCCCGAGGGGGAAGAGAAGGCAATAGATTTTGCCAGGGCAGGAGCTTTTCCCTTTGTAATGCCCGGGCCTCCTGTTGTCAGGGACAGGTATTTCAAGGGGCCTTACCTGCTTACCGGATGGTTAAACGCCAATGGAGGGACAGCTTTCGCCGTGGAGTTTTCCGGCCAGTACGCAATAGTGGAAAAAGAGGTTCGAATTGGAGTGAGGGCATTGACCAACTGTTCAAAATACCTGGGAATGTTCAGGGGCAAGATGGAGGGGCTGGAAGAGACAGTTGTCTGCAGGGATGACAGGACCAGGGAATATAAAATTATTGCTCCGAATGAAGGACTGTTTGCAGAAAACGGATTTGCGCCGGGGGATTTTGTAAAAAAAGGCAGTCTGTTGGGATGGCTTTTCAGCGACAGGACTTTGAAAACGGCGGAGATAAAAGCGCCGGCGGACGGATACCTTTATGCTTACGGGCACCATAGAAGCCTTTGCGACGTAGACCTGGCGGATATGCATCCCTATTCGGACAAAGGAGATACACTGGCAATAATTCTGAAACCCGGCAGCAGGAAATAACAATGCCGGCTTTTGATTTTTCAATTCAAAAGAGTTATAATTGAATTGTAGAGAAAGAGGTTTTTTATATGAATAAGATAAATGTTTTTATCATGATTCTGGCGTCTCTGGGGTTTGCAGGCTGTACCTGTTACAGCAAGAAGAATATTCAGCATGACAAGGTCCATTTTCCAGGCGGAAGGCAGGCTGCGGCGCCTGTTGCGGGAGAGCCCCGAGAAGCTCTGCCTGAGGCAGAAGCAAAGCC
>DAOQVZ010000013.1:0-15008 GCA_035341815.1 bacterium | reverse complement strand
CGGCGCCTGTTGCGGGAGAGCCCCGAGAAGCTCTGCCTGAGGCAGAAGCAAAGCCCGAAGAAAAAGCTCTTCCGGCTGTCGGGAAGGAAACTGCGGCGCCTGCTGCCGGAGAGAGATGGTATACCCTGAATGAAATCAAGGCAAGACTTCTGCAGGGAGAAGATCCTACATGGATTAACAGGGAAAAGGCGAAGGAACTTTTTGGCCAGCCCTATGGAATCTACTTGTCCGATACAGATATAATGGAAGTATGGTATTACAATGATTTTTACATAGGTTTTGACAAAGGTGGAAGGGCAATAAAAATATCTTCCGAAAAAACTGACGACAAGGAAAAGCTTCTTATTCAAGATAGTATTGACAAAAAAGGCGATATAAAGGTACAATAAACCTTTTACACTATTGAATACGGGGCGGTAGTTCAGCGGCCTAGAATGCCAGACTGTCGATCTGGATGTCGCGGGTTCAAATCCCGTCCGCCCCGCTAAATTTTGGATGAGTATACCTGCCTGTTTATGACCGACGGATAAAAGCAAAAAATGGAAAATAATTTTGACAAGGAAAAATACTGGCACAGCTCTTCTCACATAATGGCACAGGCTGTTAAAAGGCTTTTTCCCGAGGTGCTTCTTGGGACCGGGCCTGCCATAGAGAACGGTTTTTATTATGATTTTTACAGGGAAACCCCTTTTACTCCCGATGATATTGTGGCCGTTGAAGCCGAAATGAAGAAAATCATAAAAGAAAACCATTCTTTTGAGAAGACTATCCTCACAAGGGAAGAAGCCCGGAAACTTCTTGAGAAAGAACCTTTAAAGCTCGAGATACTCAAAGAACTTGAAGACGGTGAAATTACATTTTACACAAACGGCGAGTTTTCAGATTTGTGCGCGGGTCCCCATCTTTCTTCCACTGGAGAGATAAAACATTTCAAACTGCTGAACATAGCAGCTTCTTACTGGCGCGGAGATGAAAAAAGGGAAAGCATGCAGAGAATTTACGGCATATCTTTTCCCGACAAAAAAGACCTTGCCGAGTACCTTGTTTTTCTGGAAGAAGCAAAAGCAAGAGACCACAGGGTTCTCGGTCCTAAACTGGATTTGTTCAGCATCCATCCCGAATTCGGTTCGGGGCTGATTTTCTGGCATCCCAAGGGAAGCCTTATAAGAAAGCTGATAGAGGATTTCTGGAAAGAGACTCATCTTAAAAACGGGTATGAGCTTGTCAATACGCCTCATATAGCGGATATCTCTCTCTGGCATAAATCCGGCCACACTGAGTATTACAGGGACAACATGTTTCCTCCCATGCAATTTGAGGCAAAAGACAAGGAATTCCAGTTGAAACCGATGAACTGCCCTTTCCATATACTTATATATAACAACAGGTTGAGAAGTTACAGGGAACTTCCCATAAGATGGGCAGAACTGGGTACGGTTTACAGGTATGAGAAACAGGGCGTTCTTCACGGGCTTTTGAGGGTCAGGGGGTTTACCCAGGATGACGCTCATATTTTCTGCACGGAGGATAAGGTGGAGGAAGAAGTCACAAAAGTGATAGAACTGACATCTTTTTTCCTCGGCAAGTTCGGGTTTACCGATTACAGGGTGGTTCTTTCCACGCGTCCCGAAAAATATGTCGGAACTCCCGAAAACTGGGAAAAGGCAACTGCCGCTCTGGGCAATGCCCTCAGGAATAAAAATATAAGTTTTGAGATAGACCCGGGAGAAGGTGTTTTTTACGGTCCCAAGATAGACATAAAAGTCAAAGACAGCCTGAACAGGGAATGGCAGTGCACGACTATCCAGGTTGATTTTAACAACCCTGAAAGGTTTGACGTCAAATATATAGACCATGAAGGAAATTTCAGGGTTCCCATTCTCATTCACAGGGCCATATTCGGCTCTCTTGAGAGGTTTTTCGGAATACTGATAGAACAGTATAAAGGGAATTTCCCTTTCTGGCTCTCGCCTGAACAGATGAGGATTTTGACTATAGGAGATAGGCATATGGATGCCGCCCTGAAGATAAAGGAAAGACTGGATAGGAATTTCAGGGTGGGCATAGATGCGAGAAATGAGAAGATAAACAGAAAGATAAGGGATGCAGAAGATGAAAAAATTCCTTACATGGCGATTATAGGGGACAAGGAGGTAGCAAGCGGAGAAATATCTCTCAGGCAGCACGTTAAAGGGATGCTGGGAAATTTTAACGTTGAAAAGGTGGAGAAACTTTTCAATGATGAACTTGCGAAATAGTCTGGACAAAAACAAAATAATGGTTTATAATTAGATAACAAAAAGGAGATAATATCGTAAATCAAAAATACGGGTTCAGAGATACGAGAACTGTCAGAAACAGAATAAATTTGCAGATAAGAGTTCCGAGTGTACGCCTGATAGGAGATGACGGGACTCAGTACGGCATAGTAGACAAGAAAGAGGCTTTGCAGAAGGCAAGGGAGATGGATATGGACCTGGTGGAGATTGTCCCTACATCATCGCCTCCCGTATGCCGCATAATGGATTTCAAGAAATTTCTCTACGAGCAGAAAAAGAAAGAAAAAGAGAGAAAGAAGAAACAGAAAATTTCCCAGATAAAGGAAATAAGATTTACGCCTGAAACCAGCGAGCACGATTACAAATTCAAGAAACAGCATGTAGAAGATTTTTTGAAGGAAGGATACAGGGTAAAAGTAACCATTTTTTATAAAGGCAGGGAAATCCTGCACAAGGAAAGAGGATACCAGATGCTTGAGAAGCTTACAAAAGAGCTTGCAAGTTTCGGGAAAATAGAGCTGAGGCCTAAACTTGAAGGCCCCCGGCTTACGGTAACTCTAATACCTGTATAAAGGAATATACGATGCCTAAGTTAAAAACAAAAAAAGCTATAGCAAAAAGGTTCAAGATAACCGGAACGGGCAAGGTTTTACATTACGGTTCCGGGGGAGCTCACATTCTTTCAAAAAAGAGTTCCAAGAGAAAGAGAAGGATTAAACAATCTTCGTGTCTGACTAATAAGGGCGAGGCGAAGATGGTTAAGAAACTTTTGCCCTATAAATAAATTCGGGAGATATTAAAATGCCAAAAACCGGTAATGCACCAGCTTCCAGACAGAGGAGAAAAAAGGTTCTTGAGAGAGCCAAAGGATATCGACAGGGTAGGTCTAAGCTTTACAGAAGAGCAAAAGAGTTTGTTGAGAAAGGGATGACTTATGCTTACAGGGACAGAAGGAGAAAAAAAAGGGTTTTCAGAAAACTCTGGATAACAAGAATATCTGCCGCCTGCAAGCTTAACGATACTTCTTACAGTTCTTTCATGGATGCCATGAAGAAAAAGGAAGTCAATATAAACAGGAAAATGCTTGCCGACATAGCGTTCAATGAGCCGGATAAATTTTCCGATCTTGTCACAAAGGTTATGGGAAAACAAGGCTTGAATGAGAACATTTAGAAATACGTTTTTCTTTTTTGTCGTCCTCTATGTTTTTGCACTCACTATATCGTATTCCAAAGGCAAAGAATTCAGCGCCAACTTCTATTTCTTTTCCCTGAGCATTATAGTATCTCTGCTGATAGTTATCGAGATAATATATGCCTTTAACGTTTCAATGGATATCCACAAGTACCGGAGGGAAAAGGAGAAGATGCAGCTGAATATTATTGACGCAGAACTTGAGTCCGTTCTCCTGTCTACTCTTACCGATATCATCGAAACATTTGAAGAAAATATAACTCTCGATGAAATCCTTGAAACGATAACGGAATCCCTGCGCAATATATTCAAGAAAGAAACTATTATTCTTCAGCTTTTGGGAGATAATTTCAAGAAGTCGTTGAAAGGCCAGGATATAGATTTTTCTGAAGAACTTTTCGAGCAGGTTGTGGGCAAGTCCCGCCCTGTACTTGTTAACAACACTTCTTCATTTGCCCAGTACAAGCAGCTGGAAAAACAGGGAGTGACTTCTTTTATTATCTCCCCTTTTCACCAGAAAAGGAATGTCATAGGAATTCTGGGTATTTTTTCTTTTGACCACAAACAATTTAATATAAACGAACTGAACCTGCTGCGCAAAGTGTCAGCTCCGACTTCTCTTCTGGTGGAAAATGCCGTGCTTTTTGACAGAACAAAAATACTTGCCATTACCGACAGCCTGACCCAGCTTTATAACAGGAGACATTTTGAGCAGAGATTAAACACAATTATTTTTGACGCTGAAAAGCAGGGGAAGAAAGTATCCCTTTGCATTGCGGATGTCGACTTCTTCAAATTTTATAACGACACCAACGGGCATCAGGCGGGAGATGTTGTCCTCAAAAAAATAGCAGAAGTTCTGAAACAGGGGGTTAAAGGTTCTGACGTGGTGGGAAGGTACGGAGGAGAAGAATTTATAATTATCTTCCCGGATACGGATAAAAATTCGGCAGTAAGGATATGCAATACGATAAGAAAGAAAATCAAGGATTACAAGTTTCACAATGAAGAAAACCAGCCTCAAAATGATTTGACCATCAGTTTCGGGGTGGCTTCATATCCGGATGACGCAAAAACGCCCGAACAGCTTATAAAGCAGGCCGATTTTTCCTTATACAGGGCTAAAGAGGCAGGCAAAGACAGGGTTATTTCCTGAAAAATTTCTTCTGAAGTTCATTCCAGACCTTTTCCGCTGCAAAATCCACTTTTTCCCTCATTTCTTTCTTCAAGTCAGACAGTTTCTCTTCGGCTTCTCTTTTTATTGATTCCATGAGGGCATCCCTTTCTTTATCCTTGAGGTTTGAGTATTCAGCGAGGGCTTTACTGATAATGCCTTGCTGTATCTTTGCGAACTCCTCAAGCTTGTCATCTATGGAACGTATTATCTCTGCAGCTTTTTTTTCACCGTCCTTTATTATTTTCTCTGCTTTTTCTTCAGCTTCTTTTATTTTCATGACCTGTTCTTTAAGCATTTGCATCTCCTTGTTCTTCCACTGGTATCTGTCTACCCTTTCTTTTTTTTCAAGAAGTCCGAAATTTCGTATGCCGCGTCCCTGCCCTCCGCTACAGCTTTTATTACCGTGTCGCCTCCATTCACTGCATCTCCGGCTGCAAAAACACGTTCAATGTCAGTTGCATGGCTACCGCTGAGAATCCTGATTCCACCGGCCGCGCACTTAATATTGCTGCTGATGGATTTACAGAGAGACTGCCCCACTGCTTCAATGCAGAATCTTACAGGCAGGACATGTTCCGTTCCCGGGATATTTTCAGGTTTTTTCCTGCCGTACCTGTCTTTTCCGGCAAGCCTTGTGTGTATAATTTTTATACCCTCAATATTCCCCTGCCTGTCTGCAATATACTCGACAGGCTGGCTAAGTACCATGAAGTGGACACCCTTGTCTTCCACATCTTTCTTTTCTGCCGGCCATGCGGGCATTTCCTGTTTTCCCCGCCTGTAAATCAGATATACTTCATGGCCCTCATCCTTGAGTGCGGCAGCCGCATCCATGGCCAGGTTGCCTCCTCCTATTACCGCTGCAGGCGAAACGGCGCCGTTTTTTTGCCTGTGGGAAAGGAAATCCAGGGCCGCTATAACACCTTTCGGTTTTTCCATGGGCAGGGAACCGCTTTCTTCCAGTCCCGTAGCCAGAAGCACGGCTGAAAAATTCTGTTCAAACAAATCTTCAAGAGAAAAATCTGCAAAAAGCCTGCGGCCGTATTCGATTTTTACCTTCCCGTTTCTCTCGAGAGAAAGCCCTGATATTTCCTTTTCCACGATTTCTGCGGGCAGCCTGCGGGCAGGGATGATATTAAGCATCCCTCCCAGTTTCCTGCCGGCTTCGAAAAGTACCACTTTATAGCCTATTTCAACCAGGTATACGGTTGCCGACAGTCCTGCGGGGCCTCCCCCTATAACGGCAATTTTTTCTTTTCTTGCTTTTCCCGCCCTGACGCTTGTCCATCCATTTTCCCTTGCGGTTTCTGCAACTTTCCTCTGTATACGGTGCACAGGTATAGGTTCTCCCTGCCATGTTCCTGCCAGGCAGTTCTTCTCACACAGGACTTCCACCGGGCATACGTAGGAAGTGATTTCCGGCAGAGGATTTTTCCTGCGCAATACTTCGTAGGATTTCCTGTAATCTTCCAGGCCGAAATAATCTACAAACTTTCTTATGTCTATGTCTGCCGGGCATCCTTCTTTACACGAGCCTTCCCAGCATTGCAGGCAGTTCTCGCTCTGTTTGCGCAGGTAAGCGGTGTTATTAAGCCGGCCATTCCTATATATGGAACCGTAAATATCCATGTCTCTGACTACGCAGCCAGTTCTTTCGCCGTCCCTCATTATCTGGGAGCAGGAAGAACATGAAATGCACATTTTCTCCGTTGGAAGATACTTATCCCTGAAAAGCCTGTTGGCGAAATCCGGGCATGCCAGGGCAAGCCTGCCCAGCCCGAAAGACTCTATTTTGCCGTCTTCTTTCATCTTTGCCCCCACCAGAGGGGAAAAATGGCGCAGCCATGAAAAGCCCGTGTTTATGAGAAACATGGAAGGGAATTTTTCGGCTATCTGATATGTCAGGCCGATAATCCTGGCGATTGTGTTCAAAGGATGCTCATGAGAAATATAGCCGCCGTCCACCGGATAATCATATGGCCTTTCAAGGTGGGGATTATAATAAGGGTTTCCAACGGCAATGTTTATCATTGTTACTCCAGAATACTGCAACAGTTCAAGCAGTTTCATGGGTTCTTCCATGTCCGGATGAAGACTCCCGTCTTTCTTCATTCCCCATCCGTAAGGATAAGGAATTCCGTCATAAACATTAAGTCTTGAAGTCACATCGGCGGAAGAAATGTGTTTCTTCACTGTTTCGACGGTCTCCCTCAAAAACCTTGTTCTGTTTTCAAAGCTGCCTCCGTATTTGCTGTCTCTGCGTTTGCAGGCTGAAAGAAGTTCGTGCGAAAGATAACCATGGCATGTTTTGATATCCACTGCATCAAAACCGCACTCTTCAGCCATTTGGGCGGCGGCAACATATTTCACTTTCAATTCGTCTAATTCGGCGTCCGTGATTATTTTTGTTTTTTCGTTTTCCTGGTGTTTCAGAACGGGCGAACGATAAGCTATTATCGGCGAAGGATATCCGGAAGGTTTGCTGTACCTGCCTGAGTGAGTCAGCTGAAGCACCAGGTAGGGAACCTGTTTTCCGCCCCTGAAATCAAGAGCGTTTTCCTTGATTCTTTCCACGAGTTCCCTGAACCCTGAAACGGATTTCTCGTTTATCCACAACTGCCGGGGATTTGCTCTTCCTTCGGGTGTTACCGCAGTTGCTTCCACCCATATGATGCCTGCTCCTCCTGCGGCAAAACGCCTGTATCTTCTGAAAGTAAGCTCTCCGGGCCGGCCGTCGCTCTCACCGTCGCATCCTTCCATGGGCTGGATACACAGTGAATTAGGAATATTCCTGCCCCTGAAATAACATTTTGCAGCCAGTATTTCCGCGCTTTTTTCGAAATTCTTTTCCAGCGGTAGATTTATGCCCAGTTTATCTATTTCTTTCCGGAGCTGGTTCAAATCGTAAAATTCAAAGGGCAAAAGAGATTTTTCCTTCCTTGCAGCCATTCTATTGCCTCCTGTGTAATCCTGTTCAAATTCCTTTATTTTAACCAATAATAAGACTAAAATCAAGTTTGCGGGAAGTTTGGATATGCAGGAAAAGGTATAGTATAATATACTCATGGATATGAAGATAGACAGGGTTGTAGTAGGAGAGATAGAGACCAACTGTTATATTGTTACCTGCACAAAGACAGGGAAAAGCCTTGTTATAGACCCCGGAGACGATTACGAAAAGATACTAAAGGCTCTTGATGGAAGGAAGATAGAATTTGTGCTTAATACCCACGGGCATATAGACCATATAAAAGAAGATGCGAAATTCGGCGTCCCCGTTTACATACATTCAAAGGACAGAGATTGCCTTTCGGATGCGACAAAGAACCTTTCGGCCTTTTTCGCGGCTCCGGTAAAAATTGAGGCCGAAACGGCAGTCCTAAAAGACGGAGACAGGGTAAGGCTGGGAGAACTTGTATTTGAAGTTCTTTACACACCGGGGCACAGCAAGGGCAGCGTATCTTTCAAGGCGGGCAGTGTTTTGTTTTCCGGAGATACCCTTTTTTGCGGCGATTACGGGAGAACGGACCTGCCGGGAGGTTCCGAAAGCGAGCTTTTTGCTTCAGTCCGGGAGAAACTGCTGACCCTTCCGGCAAATACCGCGGTTTACCCCGGACACGGGGCTGAAACAAGTATCGGCGCCGAACAGAAAGTCTGGGAGAACCTTTAATTTCCATATCCGATATCAAAATGCCATATATAAAATTTCTGGGTACCGCGGGGTCGCGGTTCGTCATGATAAAACAGCTCCGCGCTTCCGGAGGGATGTGGTTTTCCGCCGTCGGCACCAATTTTCTTGTCGACCCGGGTCCCGGCTCCCTTGTCAGGATTATAAAAGGCAGGCCGAAACTGGATCCTTCCACTCTCGATTTTATTTTTCTTTCACACAAGCATCTCGACCATTCGTGCGATATCAATCTTATGATTGAGGCTATGACCAACGGAGGATTTAATAAAAAGGGCGTCGTTTTTGCTCCCATGGACGCCCTTGAAGAAGATCCCGTCATCTTCCGGTATGTTTTGAAATACCCCGAAAAAGTGGAGACGGTTGTTTCAGGAAAAACCTACAAAATGAAAAATATTTCCCTTGAGATTCCTGCCAGGCTTTACCACAGGGTGGAGACCTACGGCTTCAAAATGAAGTGCGAAGGACTGCCTGTTGTTTCATATCTGCCCGATACGGGTGATTTTGAAGGACTTGCAGATGCGTACAGTGGAAGCGACGTGCTTATAATCAATACCTTGCTTTTTGAAAGGAAAGACGGGGTGGACCACATGTCTCTTCCCGAAGCCGAAGAAATAATAAGAGCCGTCAAGCCGAAAAAGGTAATCCTCACTCACTTCGGTATGCAGATGTTGAAAAACAGGATATGGGAAAAAGGGCCGGAAATTTCGGAGAGAACCGGAACCGAGGTAATCATAGCGGGCGACGGTATGAAGGTTCATTTGGACAGGATTTAAACGCCTGCCTGTTCTTGTTGAAAAGGAAAAAGCCGCATGTGCGGAGGTTGGTTCAGAGAGCCTCAAGCTGTTTTCCCAGCATATCAATCTTGTAGTCGAGGTCTTTTGTCCTGACAAAAAACTCGTGGGCTTCGGGATGGTATCCGAAATCCCTGTTCCTTCCTATTATTTCCCTGTCCTTTTCGGCAATAGAGATTTGTTTTTCAAAAAGCTTTTTGAGTCCGGTTATTGTTTTCCTGTCCTTTTTGTTTTTTCTGTAGAGTCCCAGCAGCCTGTAAAATTCTATTATATCAACCGTGCTTTCAACCAGCAGGGATATGTGGACGGCCATGTCGAGCTCTTTATTGTACCTCTTGTTCTGCCCGCCGCTTTTTATTTCTCCTTCCCGCAGAATTTCAATTCCTTTATTCCATTCTTTAAGAAGTTTTCTGAAAACTCTCGATACGAAATATGGCGTAAACGGCTTAGTCCATGTTTCAAGGTTTTCTCCCACCGCGAGATGCCCGTCTTTGTCCCTGGGCAGAGGGCGCCATGAGGGGATGATGCCTGCTTTGCCCGCATCCAGTGTAAGAGGGTATGTGGTTGAATAATTGACCGGGGAATTATATAGAAAAGGAATGCTGAAAGGATAATTTTTCCATGCCTTTGAAAAAAGTTTCCATGCCCTCGAAACGTAACCCGCAGTTTCTTTATCTCCGAATTCACTTATCGCAACCTCTTTGACCGCTTTTGAAGCAGAAATGTCCGGGTCAATGGACATCTTTCCTGCTATTCTGCTCATGGGGGTAACATCCCCGCCGAATATCCAGCAGCCGAGATATCCGTTCACTTTTGCCTTTCTCATCCTGGATATCTTTTCGGCAAGTATGCAAGGAACGGGTATGTAGGGAACGGTGACAAGTTCATGGGTTGTCCCGAGCTGTATTTTTGCCATCATCTTCATCTTTCGCTCTCTGGCCTGCGAAAGGATGTCTTTAAACCTTTTTGAAGGGCCCGTGTAGGAAAAGCTGTATTCGTCGACGTTGATTTTCTTGTCCAGAACTTTTATCGAGCCGCCCCTTTCGAAATCTGCCATGAGTGTAATATTGTCGGGAAGCAGGCTCACGAGTTTCTTCTGCGGGTCGGGCTCTATGATATACCAGCTCCAGTTCCACACGATGGTTTCAGCCCGCGGACTTGCCGACTTGATGCCTGAGTTTACAAGGGTTACTATTTCTGCAACGACCTGTGAAGGGTCGCGCTCGGCGCACCTTTCACAGTGGAATTGGGCTTTTGCCCAGTCCGTCATCTGAGAAATGGCAAAAAGCTTTTGCCACTTGGGATAATGGGAATAGCAGTGGGTATGGAATTCGCTTGCGGTTATCATGAAAGCGCCGCCGAGCCCGGGAACTTTCTTAAAAAGATTGTAACTGCTCTGTGAAAGAAAATCCTTTACCCTTTGAGCGCTTGAGCAAAGGGCATAATTCCCGGCAGAAAGATGTCCCCTGACGTCGCTGTTTTTCTGCCAGAAGGCGTCATTGGAAGAAAAGCCGCGGGGTTCGCAGATATATACAAAAACTTTTAAACCGTATTTACCAGCCCTTTCAACAAGCCTGTTGAGCGCGGGGACCTGCTCTTTTGCTTTCCTGCCGAATTCGGGAAAAGGGTCTGAGTTTACAATATCCCTCAGTATGCAGTGGACCCATATCGAGTTGAAACCTTGTGCCGATACCTCTCTGAGATAATTTTCCGGATGTGTTTTCAGAGAATCTTCTATCTCCCTTCCATAAAAATCCGACCAAGGGGAACGTATTATCCTGGGACCGCTCAGTGTTTTCATCTTTACCTCTTATAGAGCTGGTAGCCGCAGGCTTTCTTGTCCCGGGTTTGTCCGGGAAGCCTGCGATCATTATGTTTACGCACACTAAAGTGTGCGGCTACAGGCTTTCCTCAATCTGGTAACCGCAGGCTTCTTTATCCCGGGTTTGTCCGGGACTTTTTCGGGAAACCGCTACAGTATAATTTCAGCATATCGGCAATAAACTGCGCTTCCTATTATGTCAAGGCTTCGCAGGATAAACCTCGCGATGACAGTAGAGAGAACGCATTATCCTTTCAGCACCTTTCGGAGGTTTGCCAGTATCATTTCCTTTGCTGCGTTTCCATAGTCAAGCGTTGCCTGTTTCGCTCCCATGCTGTACCACTTCTTTTCGGAAAATTTTTTCATATCGACGCCTTCCGGGCAGAAGGCGAGCATGAGGGATGTTTCCTGAAGGCTTGCATGGTCTATGGGAAATTTTTTCTGGGTTTCCGCGTCCATGAAGGGATGCACCTTTATCCAGCTGAAAGGGTCCGAGCCCGCGTCGTGCATCTTGTAATAATCTTTCATTTCATCCCTGCCCCACCATCCTTCGCCTCTCTCTTTCTCTATGAGCTCGAAAAGAACCTCTCTCGCCCCCATCCTGAAAGCCAAATCTGTGGGCATGCCGGCGAGAAAATTTTCGCTCTGGTGGTGTATGAAAACGTGTATATTTCGAAAACCGACCCGCAGCATGCTCCTGAAGATCTCCTTTGCCAGTGGATACAGGGCACTTGAAGGCACGTGTAAGGTTCCCTTGTTCTCCGGAGGTTCTACCGCGTAACTGGCAGCCCCGTAATAAAAAGAGGGAAAGAGCACCAATTCCATCTCTTTTTCAAGGATGCGGAAGGCTTCTTCCACGATGATGGTATCTACGCCGAAAACCGAATGTTCAGAATGATACTCGAGAACCCCTACGGGCAGGATTGCCGGAGAGTTGTTTTCAAGTGCCCTTCTCAACTGGTCGGGAAACATCTTTTCGTATCTCATTTATCCCTCCAATTCGATTATCTCGTTCATCTTGTCGGAAAGAGTCTCCACTCCGTTTTTCTTTATAATTACGCCGTTTTCCCATCTAAGACCGAAGTCTTCGCAGTAAAGGAAGGTATCCACCTGGAATGTCATGTTTTCTTCAAGCAGGTATTCCGAGCGGGATTCCATCCACGGTCTTTCGACTTCCATCATTCCCAGTCCATGGCACGGTCCGTAGAGGATGTTCTTTGCCACTCCTATCTTATCTCCGTACTCGTAGAATTTTTTGACCACTTCCTTGGCTTTTATACCTGCCTTCATCCAGTCCATCGTTTTGAGATGCATGTCCAGGCCCGCCTGTACAAGTTTTTTCATGGGCGGCGTCATGGGGCCTATGGAAACCGGCCTGCCTACGCTTGAAGAATATCCGGCCACACGGGCTCCTATGTTGAGCTGAACAAGGTTGCTGCGTCCGAGCTTCGCATACGCGGGCCTGCCTATGGCGTGGTTGGAATTCCTGCCTGCAAGCACGTACTGGGGATGGCCTTCATACTCGGCGCCTTCAGCGTATAGTTCTTTTTCTATGATGCCGACAACCTGCAGTTCCGTCATGTCCGGCTTCATCTGGGGAAGGGTTCTTTCAAGGGCTACTTCGGATATCCTGAATGCCTCTTTCAATATATCAATCTCCACGGGGCTTTTTATAATCCTCAAGTCCACTATGAGTTCGTCGCTCTTGATTATTTCTGCGTCGGGAGCGGCCTTTTTCAGTCCGTCATAAACGGGCAGGGGGAATATCTGGTAGCTGGCCAGCCCTATTTTCCCGACCTTGCCTCCCAGCATTTCCCTGAAAATCTCGGAGAAGGTGTCAACCTTGATGTCAGGATAGTCAGGTTCGGCGCTTTCCCTGTACTCTATCATCTTGTATATCTTCTTTATCTTGCTTGTGTCCTGTGCGTATGTTTCGCTTTCGGGTCCTATCAAAAGTGCGGGCTCTCCTTTTTTTGGAACAATAACCCCCGCACATTCGAATATGGGCCAGTAGTTGGAAAGGTATCTAACATTGGCAAAATCCGCTTCGTTAGACTGGGCTATGAGTAAATCCAGCCCTTTTTTGTTGACTCCTTCCTGCACTGCTTTCCACCTGTTCTTGAATTCACTGTCCGGCACTCGAAACATTTTATTCATCATTCCCTCCCTGTTTTTGAAAGATGTTTTTCCATGAGATTCTTATCCCAGAAAAAAACAATCCCTAAGTTAAAAGGTTTTCCTTCGAGCAATATCTTGTATCCCTCGAGGCATTCCGTGCTGAGAAACCTGTGGGTTATGAGAGGCGCTATCCGGAGCCTTCGTTTCTCTATTTCCGTGAAAGTTGCATACCAGTCTCCACTATCCACCCCGCAGGTGGTCTTTACGGACATCTCCTTTATCTTTATGCGGTCTATGTCTATGGCGTTGTTCTTGTCAAAGTACTGTGCCTGCAAAAGCAGCCGGCTCCATCTTTTGGCATATTCCACGGCTTTGTCTACCGCCGACGGAACTCCCGCCGTGTCATAAATCACGTCTATGCCTTCCGGGGCGAAATCTTTCATTTCCCCGTCAAACCCGGCATCTTCGGGGTTATACGCATGGAAACCGAGTTTTCTTGCGAAGCTTATCCGTTGCCTGTCCCTGTCTATAAAAACAGGCACGGCCTGTTTGAGGGAGGCCAGCTGGGCGGCGCACAAACCTATGAAACCTGCTCCTATTATCAAAATCTTTTCTCCGCCCTTTATTTCAAGAAACCTTATTCCCTTGTATCCCACGGCCGCAACCATGGTGAAAACCGTGGTTTCAAGTTCGGCCGTATCCGGCATCGAGGAAGATATGAACCTGTAACCTGCCGCGGGCTCAATGGAATAGCTGCAGTGGGCGCCCCACATGGAATTTACGTTTTCCTGCCACCTGCCGCTTCCTCCGTAAACAATGTCCCCGGGATTAAAATCCGCCACTTGACTGCCGCATTCTTCCACGATGCCTATCCTTTGGTAACCGGGTATGCAGGGAAAACTTGTGCCGGCGTGTTTACCCTTCAGAATCCACCTTTCGGTCCCGGGTGAGATGGCTGTCACCAGTGTTCTGACTCCGATATCTTCGGGTCCCATATCTTTCAATGTTAATTCCCGCATTTCAAATCTCTCTGCCTGCGGAAAGACGACTGCCTCCATTTTTTTCATTTTCACCTATAAATCCCCGTTTTGTTTATGCATTTGTAGCCGCGGGCTTCTTTATCCCGGGTTTGTCCGGGAAGCCTGCGCAATCACTCCGGCGCACCCTGAAGGGATGGGGCTACCGTCTGTTGTTTTCATTCCATTTCAAAAACTATCTTGAAAGCCTCCTTCTTTTTAATCATCTCAAAACCTTTGCTTATCTCGCTGAAAGGCATTCTGTGGGAATAGAAACTCTCAAGGTCTATGAGTCCCAGTCTTATAAGGTCAAAAAGATACTGATGGGCAAGAACCTCTCCTGTCCTTGCATTCAGTATGAGACTGCTGTCAACCGATTTTAGTTTTTCGGGGTGGTCGTAGGTTGCATAAGGGGCAATCTTCCCGTTTTTGCCGAGCACCTGGCAAGAATTAACGAAAAGGTCTCCGTTTCCCGCCGTGTCTATTATGTAATCAACCCCATTGCCGCCGGTTATCTCCGAGACCTTTTTTCCCAGTGCTTCTTTTTCGGTGTTGACAGTAAAGTTTACGCCGAACCTTTTTATATATTCAAGGGGTTCATCCCTTCTGCCGGCTGCAATGAGCGGGAAGGCTCCAAATATCTTTGCGAAGAAAGACATTGCCATTGCCACAGAACCGGTGCCGAGCACAAGTAGACTGCTGTTGACCGAAACCTTCATATCCGCAACATATCCTGCGGTTTCCTTCAGGGTTATAACCATGGTTGCATCTGCAGGCGTTATTTTTACGTCTTCGGGTACTTTCATCTGGAACTGTGCATACCCGGGTTCTGCATCGGGATGGTCTTCCATGAGCGCATTCATATCCGTAACCAGTCCGTATTCTGCAAAACCTCCGAGCATGGAGGAATAAGGGCCCAGTTT
>DAOQVZ010000012.1:0-28102 GCA_035341815.1 bacterium | reverse complement strand
AGATAGAATGGGATTGCTTCCGCGTATTTGTTATGGGTAGAAAGGTTATCAGCAAGCCAGCGAAACCCTTTTATTGAATAGGGGGATTCTGGGAATTTCTTGGTTAGAAGCGCATATGCGGCATTTACTAAATCAGGCTGGTTTGACTTTTCATAAAAGGAAGCTATCCTCTTGGTTGTCTCGGCTGTGAAGGAATCCTTGTCAACCTGCGTTCTTAATCTATGGTACTGCAAAACTGAAGTATCAGTTGAGTATTTATCAACTAATCCGGGATATTCTTTTAAAAGAGTCTGGAGTGTATCGGCTGCTTTATCAGGTTGGTCCAGTGCAATATAACCGGAGACTATTTTTCCATAAAGTGATAAAACAGTTTTGTAATTCGGCTTTGTCTGCAGAATTAATTGCAATTGCTCTATCGATTTTTCGTACTGCTTTTGTGAAAGGTAAAAATTAGCAAGCACGTTATGGATTCGGTTTATATAAACTGCATCGTTCTGATATTTCTCAAGTGCGGAAAGGTAAGTTTCTTCTGCTTTTTCCGGCAGGTCAAGTTTGGCATAAGAGTCGGCAAGCAGAAGAATAGAGTCTTTTGCCTGCGGGGTATCGGGGAATTGTTTCAGGATTGATTCAAGTTGGCCGGCTGCTTCATGATGCTTTTCTTCGGATATAAGGTTCTTTGCTTCCCCCAGGAGAGTTGGAGCATCTTTTATTTGCGCCTCTTCGCCTGATGCCGGGTAATTGATTGCAGGCAGCAGGAGAAGCAACAAAACTCTTACCGCTGTTTTCATTTTTCGGAGTCCTTTTAACCTGTTTTGTTTATCCGAAAGTATCAGGTATTGCGATAAGGTTGTTTACAGGGATGCGGTGCTTGTTAAAAGTATAGTTATTGCGTACCTCTATTATACCCCCCCCCCCTGTGATTTTGTCAAGGTAGTAATTTTTCGTGCGGAGATTATATGTTTTTGCTAAAATAACGGGGTTTGGAATCGGCTGAAAGATTCATGAATGGAAAAAGGATTCCGGGGGGTTGGTGTCCATATGGTGACTATGAAAGAGCGGGAGAGACCCGAACATCCATGGCAGAAACTAAATCAGAAACAATGGCAAAGGCAATAGCAGTAAGGGGTTGAGGCGGTTTTAGCAGTGGCGGCGGGGGTTGGCGAAAATGGGCCTGAACGGTTTAGGAAACCGTTGCTCTATCCATCTGAGCTACAGGGGCATCTTGTTACTATTACATGTATTTATACACTGTATATTTTACCATAAAAATATCTCTCCGTCCTCTTTTCCCTTATTTTTTGCTGTCCTGTCCGGAAAATTCCTGTCATGTTAAAAATTATTACAAAAAGCGTTCTGGGCGACAAATTCAGCGATCTCCCTGATTTATTCCGTCAGGACACCGTCGGAGGAAAAAAATTAAAAAAATGACAGAGATTACCGAACTCTCTTGCTGCCGCCCTCAATGGCATAGTTACGCTTCGGCAGGCATGTCAGTCTAATTCTTTAAGAAATACCGTCCTGCCTTCTATTTCGCTCCTGTAAGCGGCTTCCATGAACTGCATTATTTCAAGGGTTTCCTCTGCATCAACCGGAGATTTGCCCGTTTCGAAAAACTTCACTATCTGGTTCAGAAGCTGCGCGTAGTAAGGCACCTTGCCTGTCGAGTTAACCCGCTTGAACTGCTTCTCTGAAAAGAGAGTCACTCCGTAACCGCATGCATAACCCCTTACTCCCCTGACGGTGCCTACCCTGCCGCTGTCCCATACCCCGGTGACAAGGTGGGTTGTCTCGGTCTTTTCGCAGAAGACCTTGCTGCATCCTATTCCCATGAATGCATAAAGCATCTCAAGTCCGTGGATGCCGTACCAGAAAAAACCGGGGTTGGTCACCTCGAGAGACATGGGGGTGACTGAATCCGCTCCCAGCACTTTCCCGAACCCGGTATCCTCTTTCGCCAGCATGACATCGTAGTCAAACCTCAGGGAAGAAGAAGAAAACATGGGACAGTCGTTTTCCTTTGCCAGCCTCACTATCTCCTTTGCATCGGCATAACTGGCGGCAAGAGGCTTGTCTATGAATACGGGCTTTTTCGCCTTCAGTACGGGAGTTGCCTCTTTGAGGTGCCTTCTGCCGTCAAGGCTTTCGAGGAGTATCACGTCGCACATGTCTATAAGCTCTTCTATGGTAGATACCAGCTTTACTCCCCATTTTTCAGACATGTCCTTCTTGTATCCCTCGACCCTTTCGTAGCTTGAAGGAATATCCGGGCTGAAAGTGGGGACGCCCGCGATAATATCAAGTCCCTTCACCCGGTTGGGCGATTCTACCTTTGTGAGTTCCGAAAAGCGTATTAGGTGAGACGTGTCAAAACCTATGATTCCTGCTTTCAAGTCTGCCATTTTTTACCTCGCATGTTATTTTAAAAAACGTTTAATTGTTAAATTACAGGCCCATTCTCACGGTGTCAATTATTTAACTTCTTTAAGAAAAACCGGCCTGTTTTCTCTTTCGCTTATCAAAGCCGCTTCCATGAACTGCATTATTTCGAGCGTCTCTTCTGCTTCCACGGGAGGCTTGCCCGTTCTGAAAAACTCCACAATCTGCGTGAGAAGCTGGTAATAATAGGGAATTTCAGAAGAACTGTTGACCTTCATGAACTTTTTTTCTCCGAAAACCGTAGCTCCAAGCCCGCAGGCTCCGGCCCTTGCTCCCCTTACGGTACCTATTCGCCCGCCGTCCCAGACGCCCGTTACAAAATGGGTGGACTCTGTCTTTTCGCAGTAGACCTTGCTGCAGCCTCTTCCCATGAAAGTATAGAGAATCTCAACGGCGTGGATGCCGTACCAGAAAAGTCCGGGGTTCGTTATTTCAAGAGAAGCGGGACTGACGGCTTCACACCCGAGGATACTGCCGAATTCCTTGTCTGCCTTCGCCTGCTGAACATTGTAGTCAAACCTGAGGGAAGAAGAAGAAAACATGGGGCAATTGTTTTCTTTTGCAAGCCTTACTATTTCCCTTGCATCGGCATAGCTTGCGGCAAGAGGCTTATCGATAAATACGGGCTTCTTCGCCTTGAAAACCGGAAGGGCTTCTTTCAAATGCCTTCTTCCGTCGTTGCTTTCCAGCAGTATGACATCGCACGTTTCAAGAAGCTGCTCTATGGAAGACATTTCCTTCACGCCCCATTTTTCAACCATTGTTTTCTTGTATTCGTCTATCCTGTTTGCGCATGAAGGAATATCCGCGCTGTAAGAAGGATAGCCGGCGATTATATCGAGGCCTTCCACCTGCAGCTTGGACGCGCCCTTTGTCAGCTCCGAGAAACGCATGATGTGAGACGTGTCGTAGCCTATAATTCCCGCTTTAAGATTAGCCATTCTATTTCCTCCCCTTTTTTATTAAAAAGTTTTTTTAATTTCTCCTATTAATTTCCCAACTATTTCATCCTGGCCATAAGTGCCTATTATAGTACCTTTTTTGAATAAGGCAAATTTCCCTTCTCCTCCGGCAATACCTATGTCTGCCTGTTTTGCCTCGCCGGGGCCATTGACACTGCATCCCATAACGGCTATCTTCATTTTTTTTATCCCGGGATGCCTCTTGCCGAGTTTTCTTATTTCCCTTTCCACCATCGACAGAACCGAAAAGATGTCAACACGGGTCCGTCCACAGGTGGGACAAGATATGATTTCGGGACCAAACCTTCTCAATCCGGCCGACTGGAGTATGGCCTTGCCCATTTCTATCTCCCTGGAAGAAGGCTCCGTGAGCGAAACTCTTATCGTATCTCCTATGCCTTCAAGAAGCAAAGCCCCTATGCCCAGTATAGACTTGCTTTCCGCAAGAAGTCCCCTGCCTGCCTCCGTAATGCCCAGATGGAGGGGATAATCGCAGGCTTCGGATATCTTCCTGTAAGTTTCGAGTGTATCCCTGACGTCAGGGGTTTTAAGAGAAAGAACTATATCGTGAAAATCTCTGTCCTGGAAAAATTTAAGGGTATCGAGGGCCGAATGCACAAGGCTTCCCGCAAGAGTCCCTTTTATTTTAACCGAGCCCGAATTTATGCCTATCCTTATTGGTATACCGGATATTTTTGCCTCTTTTATTATATCCCGGATGTACTTCTTTTGCATGTTATAGGGGTTTATCCTTATCTTGTCCGCCCCTTTTCTCATGGAAAGAAGAGCCAGTTCGGGCAGGTAATGAATATCTGCAACAACCGGCACGTCAAAGCTCTTTTTAAGCACAGGGATGGTTTCCGCATCTCCAGGGTTCAAAACCGCCACCCTTATGATTTCCGCCCCTGAAGATATCATCCTTCTGAATTCCTTCAAAATCCCCAATACATCCCCTGTAGGCACCTTTGTCATGCCCTGGACCGAAACCGGGGCATCCCCGCCTATTTCCACACTGCCTGCTTTTATTTTCCTGGTGGTTCTTCGCATTGTAAAACCTTTCCTCCTTTCCCTGCCGCAGAAATTCATGCGCACACTGAAGGATGCGGCTGCTTCCTTGTTGTTTTTCTCATCTTGATTTCACCATGTTCGCCAGCACCCTGAGGATATCGTTATACGTGACGTAAAGGGCAAGGAAAATAATGCAGATTATTCCTACATACTGGACTATTTCAAGAGTTTTCTGCCTGGGGGTTACACCGGTAATCCTTTCGATAAAAATGCCGAACAGATGTCCCCCGTCAAGCACCGGAAAAGGCATGAGGTTTATTATCCCGAGGTTTACGCTTATGAAAGCCATGAAATAGAGGAACTTGCCCAGACCGTAATGGACTATTTCCGCTCCCCACTGGGCTATTCCTATCGGACCGGTAAGCTGTTTGGCTGAAACCTGGCGCGTGAAAAGCATCTTCATCGCCATGAAGATACCGTATATCATCTTGTTGAATTCTTTCCCTGCCCTTGCAACGGCTCCAAGAAAATTATACTTTTCCATCTTTTCCATGGGAGAAATACCGAGTATGAAAACGGCTTTCGCTGAAATATCCGCACTTTCGCTGTAAGAGGCGGGAGCAACGCTGAATTGAAGAATCTCTCCGTTGCGCTTTACCTTCAAAAGTATATCCGCCGTATTGTCATTATCTATTGACGCCCTTATGTTCATCAGGACATCAAACCACTCGGTGCAGGACACTCCGTTTACCTCAAGAACTTCGTCCCCCACCTGGAGCCCTGATTTTTCAGCCGGAAGCCCCTCTACGAAAGAGCCTATCTTTGTGCCCTCATAGCCCGGAACTCCAAGAATGAAAACCGGCACAAGAAGAACCAGTCCCAGCAGAAGGTTGTTCAGGGAACCGGCAACGATAACCTGGGCGCGGTGCCCGGGACTCTTGCCCATGTATTCCCATTTTTCGAATTTTTCCTTCTCCCCGTAATCGTCCCCCGCCATCTTCACGAAGCCGCCGAAGAGTATAAGGCACACCTGGTAAACCGTATCTCCCTTCTTTACCGAAAAAAGCTTGGGCCCGAACCCGAGCGAAAATTTCTCAACCCTTATACCCACCTTTTTGGCAAAAAAGAAGTGGCCCGCCTCGTGAACCAGTATGATAACCGAAAACATTATGATTACTGCAAATATGGATAATATCATTTCATCTCCTTGATTATTTCTCTAACTTTGTTTTTCGCCCATTTGTCTATCTCGAATATATCCTCTATGCCTATCTCTTTTTTATAGGAATGCATTGACAGGATCTTTTCCGCCATCTCCGGAATACGGTTGAAATCGAGTTTCCCTTTGAGAAACATGTTCACGGCTTCTTCGTTAGCTCCGTTGAGAACCACGGGAAAAGACCCTTTCTTTTCTATGGCTTCAAGTGCAAGGGAAAACCATTTCGCATTTCTGTCTGCAGGTTCAAGGGTAAAGTTCCTGAACCTGGCAAAATCTATTCTTTCCCACGCCGAATCCTGCCTGTTAGGGTAATCCATCACAAAAGTTATGGGATACTTCATATCGGGCATCGAAAATATTCCTTTTATGGTTCCGTCCGCCATCTCCGCCATGCCGTGTATGACCGCCTCGGGATGTATCAAAACGTCGAGTTTCTCGGCAGGCAGGGAGAAAAGGTAGTGCGCCTCTATAAGTTCAAAAGCCTTGTTAAACATCGTAGCAGAATCAACCGTGATTTTTTCGCCCATATTCCACACGGGATGTGAAAGCACCTGCCTGACAGTCGGGGATTTTATCTTTTTGCCCCTGAAAGGCCCCCCCGAAGCAGTCAGGTAAACTTTACGTATCATCTCCCTGTCCTCGCCCACGAGCGCCTGGAAGATGGCATTATGTTCACTGTCAACAGGAAGTACAACCGCGTTGTTCTCTTCCATGAGCCTGTTGACAATGGGCCCTGCAGCAATCATAATCTCCTTGGTGGCAAGTCCTATCCTCTGTCCTCTCTTTACAGAGCTGATAAAGGCTTTGAGAGTGGTGATTCCGGGAACCGCATATATGACCAGGTCGATATTTCCGGCCGAAACAAGTTCCTCGAGACCGTTTAAACCGTGGAAAAATCCCGTTTTTTTGAATTTGTTTTCAAAACCATCGTCTTTCTCTTCGAGATAAACGAAATCGGGACGGAACTCTTCCATCTGTCGGGCAAGAATTTTTTTGTTTTGCCGGCAGGCGAGCCCCCGCACCCTCCATTCACCAGGCCTTTTTCTGACAACTTCAAGCGTATTTTTGCCTATGGTGCCAGTACTGCCGAGGATTACAATGTTTTTCATTCCTGAAATACCTTTCTCTTAATTTAATTGAAGGCAAACTTGCCAGCCTGCATAATAACTGCTGTCGCCCGCAACAAAAGGGTTCTTTGTTTCTTTGTATCATTAGCGGGATAAATCCTTTATCCCGGGCTTGTCCGGGACACCGCTACAGAATTTTCTGGATGCCGCAGTTCTTAGCCTGAGCATTCACTTTGAGCTGCGCAAATCAAAATGTTTCAGGTTGCTGACATCCGCGGAGGCAGGAGAAACGCTCCACGGTGCGCACCCGCATTCAGATAACATGCATCCTTTTTCGTAACAGGCGTCGAGAGCCTTATCCATCCCCTTTATTGAGACAAGAACCTCCCCGTTTTCCCTCTTAATTTCTTTTATATGCGCGTCCGTAATTTTTACAACCGAAGCTGCCTTGTGCGCCCCGTTCACAACCAAGGTCTGTGCCCTCGCAATCTTCAAATCGCAGATGCGGGCATCTTTGTCTCCCTTAAGCCACCTGGCAACCTGTACAAAAGGATTTGCGGAACCCATGTTGTCTTCAAGGAAAATCTCTCCGTCCGCACTGAATCCTTCCCTCCACGGTACATTCCTTGAAGGTCCCGTGTAATCAACGCTGATCACTTTCCTGTCTCCCTCTATCCTGATGCGGGGCCCTCTGGTATTTTCGCAGGCGTGTGAACCGGTCCAAACTATCTCGGCGCTTTCTTCAGTCATGACCCTGACAGATACGGTATCGGCAGATTCTATCTCGTTTGCCATGTACAGCTCCGCCTGGACAGACAGCGGAGATGCACTCCCGTCATTTTCTCTTCCTGCCAGGAAAAGAGCAAGGTTCATATAATGGGCATTGGCGTTGTTCAAAGGAGAATCAAGCACTATGGTGCCGTTAATGGAAAGCTTGCCCGCCCAGGAATTGCGCCTGAAATAATCCCTGTCACGGGGCGTATTTGTAACCACAACTATTTTCCTTATCTTGCCTACATCTCCAGCCAGCAGTCTCCGTTTCAGCTCCCAGGTTGCAGGTTGGAAACAAAGCTGGTACCCTATGAAAAGTTTTTTACCCGACTCTTTTTCGGCTCCTGCAAGGGCATCCGCATCCTGTATCGCTCCCGAAACGGGCTTTTCAAGATAGACAGGGAAACCGGCTTCGAGCGCCTTGATGCCCATCGAGGCGTGCAGGGGTATTCCCACGGGAAGGGTAATGCAGTCAAGCTCATCCTTCATTCCCAACAGCTCGTCGTATCCTGCAACGAGTTTTACTCCGCCGGCCTCAAGCTCTGCTGCAAGCTTCTCGTTTTTCTCCCTCATGTAGGCGAGAACCGCCGCCAGTTTAACCGGCTGGCCAGCTTCCTGCGCCGAGCGTATCTGGCCGATATGGCTGCGCGAATACCCGAGTATGCCGACAACTCCAAACCTCAATCTGCCTTCGTACCTTTTTTCATCGCTCATTTAAATATACCTCCGAATTTTCTTTTCCTTTTCCTGTAAGACTCCAACGCCTTGAGAAAATCTTCCCTTTTGAAATCAGGCCACAAAACCGGCGTGAAATAAAGCTCGCTGTAAGCCGACTGCCAGAGGAGAAAATTGCTGATTCTCTCCTCACCGGACGTTCTTATAATGAGGTCGGGGTCCGGAACGTCCGCCGTATCAAGGTGCCTGCTTATCAGCTCCTCGTCAATTTTGTCTGCGGGCCATCCCTTTTCTGCCAGCCTTGCCACGGCATCTGCTATTTCCTGCCTCCCCCCGTAATTTATGGCCAGGATAAGATTCAGTCCCTTGTTGGCAGCAGTCAGTTTTTCAATGTCCGACATGACCTTTCTCAGCGATTCAGGAAGAACATTCCTTCTCCCTATGAAAGTGACCCGGACTTTTTTCCTGTGAAGGCCCCTGCTTTCTTTCTGCAGGTTCTTTTCCATCAGGCTGAACAGAAAACGGACTTCGGCTTCAGGCCTTCTCCAGTTCTCGGAAGAAAAAGAGTAGAGGGTAAGGTGCCTGACGCCTGTATCGTCTGCCGTTTTTATTGCCTGCCTTACGGCCTTCAATCCTTCCTTGTGGCCCATGATGCGCGGAAGCTTTTTCTTCTCGGCCCACCTTCCGTTTCCGTCCATTATAATGGCCGTATGAACCGGCACTAGATTAACCGCTGTATCTTTTCTTTTTTTCAACTCGCAATTCCCCTTTGCCTGCAGTTACAGTGCTCTCATTTCAACGCACCCTGAAGGGTGCGGCTACAGGTATTTAACAATCTGGTAGAAGCGGGCTTTAGCCCCCGCCCTCGCTTCAACGCACCTTCCCGTTATTATATCGCGAATTTTTCTCCGAAATAGATTTTTCTTGAATCGGGATGTTCCAGTATCTCCTCTGTTGTGCCTTCGATAAGTATCTCTCCCCGGTATATGAGGTACGCCCTGTCTGTAATTCCAAGCGTATCCCTTACATTATGGTCAGTAAGCAATATTCCTATACCCTGCTTTTTAAGTTCCAGTATGGTATCCTGCAGTTCGGAAACGGTTTTCGGGTCGATGCCAGAAAAAGGTTCGTCAAGAAGAAAGAACTTGGGTTTAAGAGTGAGACTCCTGCCTATTTCAAGCCTTCTTTTCTCGCCGCCGGAAAGGCTGCCCGCAATATGTTTGCGCAATTGGTAGAGACCCAATTTTTTGAGATGCAGGGAGATAATTTCTTCCATTTCCGTCTTGTCGCTGTGGTACTCTTCAAGAATAATGCGGATATTGTCTTCGACCGTAAGTTTATTGAAAAGGGAAATTTCCTGAGGAAGGTATAACATACCGGCACGGGCCCTCTGCCATACCGGCAGCCATGATATGTCTTTTTCTCCCAGGGTTATGGAACCTTTGTCCTGCTGGAGAAAACCGAGTATCATCTCAAAAGTCGTCGTCTTGCCTGCCCCGTTGGGTCCAAGAAGACCGACTATTTCTCCCTGTGCCACCTGTATGGAAACATCTTTTACGGCAACTGTTTTACCGTAGCTTTTTTTGAGATTTATGGCTCTAAGCATTATCGTATATCTTTACTGAACAATCTTGTCGCCAGCGCAAAGAGTTTTTATCTTTCAAACAAGTTCTGCTGCTGCGCATTGTCAGAAAAGTTCTTTTTCCCGCCTTTCCGGCGTATTGATACCCATATGTTTATAGGCAATTTCAGTTGCAACCCGGCCCTGGGGAGTCCTTTTAAGGAACCCCTTTCTCACGAGAAAACTTTCGTAAACTTCTTCTATGGTATCGGATTCTTCCCCAACGGCAATCGACAGGCTTTTCAATCCTACAGGGCCTCCCCCGAACTTCATTATGATTACCTCGAGAACCTTCTTGTCCATTTCATCCAGGCCTTCTTCGTCAACATCCATCCTGTCAAGAGCCAGTGCGGAAATTTCCAGGTCTATGGTTCCGCTGCCTTTCACCTGGGCGTAATCCCTTATCCTTCTCAAAAGCCTGTTTGCCACCCTGGGCGTGCCTCTTGACCTTTTGGCGATTTCCGCCGCACCTTCTTCAGTTATCTTCACATTTATGAGTCTTGCAGACCTGTTTATTATCTGTACGAGCTCAGCGGTTGAGTAATAATCGAGACGGTGCATGATTCCAAACCTGTTTCTCAGGGGAGATGTTATAAGCCCTACCCTGGTAGTCGCGCCTACAAGAGTAAAATGTTTTATGGGAATCTTCACGGATTTTGCTTTGGGGCCTTCTCCTATCATTATGTCTATGCAGAAATCTTCCATTCCGCTGTAAAGATACTCCTCGATGCTTCTGGGCAGCCTGTGTATCTCGTCAATGAACAATATGTCTCCCTGCTCAAGATTGGTGAGTATGCCGGCCAGGTCGCCCGCTTTTTCTATTACGGGCCCGGATGTCGCCTTTATATTCACATTCATCTCGTTGGCGATTATATAGGAAAGGGTTGTTTTGCCTATACCCGGAGGCCCGTGGAAAAGAACATGGTCAAGCACTTCCTGCCGGTCTTTTGCCGCCCTGATAAAAACATCGAGGTTATCCTTGACCTTATCCTGCCCTACAAACTCTGAGAAACCTTTAGGCCTCAAGGCGTTATCGTAAGTCGCATCCTCGCTTACCGCAGAAGGAGAGGTTATTTTTTCATCCATTTTAGTTATGAAATTATCCTTTTTTCAGGGCATCCCTGATAATATCTTCTATGCTTGATGTCCTGGGACTGGTTTTCATTATCCTGCTTACGGCGGATACCGCGTCCTTCCTCTTGTACCCGAGAACTGTCAGTGCCTCGACAGCGCCGGAAAAAATCTCCCTGTTATCTACCGGTTCTTTTTCGGCAGAAAGAGGCAGTTTTTCAACCCGCTGTTTGAGTTCCACTATAAGTCGTTCTCCTGTCTTTCTGCCCACTCCGGGTATGCCTGTGAAAAACGTGACATCTTCCGCAACAATCGCATTATACAACTCGTTGATATTCATCCCGGAAAGAATCCTGAGAGCCACTTTCGGACCTATGCCGGGAACCGAGAGAAGAAGCTGAAAAGCATTTTTTTCTTCTTCCGTGGCAAAACCGAACAGCAGAACCTCTTCTTCTTTCACCTGTAGAAAAGTGAAGAGTCTGACTTCTTCCCCTTCTTCTCCCAGGGACTTGGAGGTTTCTATGGAAATATTGAGAGTATATCCTATACCGTTGTTTTCTATTACAACCCTGGCAGGAGATTTGAAAACAAGTTTACCGCAAATGTAATAAATCATTTTCTTTCTTGTAGGTTAGATAAGAAACGGCAACAGCCACTGCGTCGCTTTCGTCCATTCCCTGAAAATTCCTGTAACCTGTCAGATGTTCCAGCATGAAACGGACCTGTTCCTTGGTGGCGGCGCCTGTTCCCGTAATATTCTGTTTCACTTCCCTGGCGGACAACAGCTTGAAAGGAATGCCTTTTCTGACCGAAGCCCCTGCCAGAATCCCCGTAATCTGACCTATTTTAAGTGTAACCTGCACATTTTTACCAAGATAAATTTCCTCTATGGCAATGATATCCGGCTGATTCTCCTCGAGAAGCCGGTCGAAATTGGACAGGATAAATTCAAGTTTTGCTTCGTATTTTAACCTGGCAGGGGGAATAATTGTCCCGGAAAGGAGAACTTCCTCCCTGCTCGCGGTATCTTTCTTTTCAATAAGCCCGTATCCAACCCTGTTGACTCCCGGGTCTATACCCAGTATTTTCATTTTTTCTACCCGGACTGTATCGACTCAAGCACTTCATCAGATATGTCAAAATTGGCATATGCCGCCTGTACATCGTCATGGTCTTCGAGCGTCTCGAGAAGCTTAAGAACCTGTTCTGCGGCTTTCCCTTCAACCTTTACAGTGTTTTTGGGAACAAAAGAAACATTTGCATCGGAAATTTCTATTTTCTTGGAGGTGAGGGTATTCTTGACCTCCTCGAATTTTTCGGGCATGACAATTATTTCGTAAACATCCCCTTCCAAAGTCATATCTTCGGCTCCCGCTTCAAGAGCTATCTCCATCAGCTCGTCTTCGCCTATCTTGTCCTTGCCCACGTTTATAACGCCTTTTCTTTCAAAAATCCATGCAACGCTTCCGGCCCCACCGAGATTCCCGTTATGCTTGGAAAAAATGGACCTTATTTCCGAGGCGCTCCTGTTTTTATTGTCAGTCAGAACTTCGACAAAAAGAGCCACTCCGCCGGGACCGTATCCTTCATAGGTAACCTGTTCAAATGTAACACCCCCGTCTTCTCCCGAACCTTTCTTGATTGCCCTCTGGATATTATCGTTGGGCATATTGAAACTCTTTGCCTTGTCAATAACCATCCGCAGTCGCGGATTGGTGTCGGGATTCCCTCCTCCTGTCTTCGAAGCCATCATTATTTCTCTTATAAACTTCGTAAACATCTTGCCTCTTTTGGCATCAGTAGCCATCTTCTTATGTTTGATACTGTGCCATTTAGAATGTCCAGACATATGTTTCCTCCTTTACTGTTTTAGGCTTTTGTATTTATTTTTCATTTATCTCTTTCCAGAAATCTTTTGCGCTCATGCCTTCTATCATCTTTCTGAATTCTTCGGCCTCACTTTGGCCAATAGGACTTCCTTTTCTGCCCGTTTTGAAAAATTTCGCGCTCTTGCTGTACTTGACAGACTCCGGCGCCGACATAAGGCTGTCGGCAACAAAGATATTCCCGTTAAACCTCAAGGCAACGGCAATTCCGTCGCTGGGACGGCAATCAATTTTCTCTATCCTGTCTCCCGTGCGTAAAACCATGTGCGCAAAATAAACACTGTTTTTTATCGTATGTATCTCCAGCCTTAAAAATTCTGCCGACAATGACTCCACAACCCTTTTTATCAAATCGTGAGTAAGAGGCCGGAGAAAAGAAGTTTTTTCAAGAACAAGCAGAATGGACTGCGCCTCGAATATTCCCACAGCAATGGGCAAAATATTTCCTTTGGAGCCTTTCAGAATAAGAACGGGCGCATTTGTCCTTGCGTTGAGAATAACCCCTTCTATCGAAACTTTTTCCATGTTCAGCTTTCCTTGGCTTCCTTCTCCTTTTTCCTTTCTTCTATTATCTTTTGAGCAATATGGGCAGGTACAATTTCGTAGTGGGAAAAAACCATGGTATATGTGCCCGTTCCACTTGTTATCGACCTTAACTCATTGGTATAATTCGCCATTTCCGCCAGAGGCACCTGTGCCTTGATAATCTGCCTCCTTCCAGAAACGCTCATATCCAGGACTTTTCCCCTTTTCGAATTGACTGTGCCTATGACATCTCCTATAAGTTCCTGGCTGATACTTATATCCACGTTCACTATGGGTTCGAGGAGAATCGGATTGGCCTCCTGAAATCCTTTCTGCAAGGCCAGGGAACCTGCAACCTGGAAAGCTATGTCCGAGGAGTCAACCGTGTGGTAGGTTCCGTCGTACAGCCTCACTCTTATGTCTACAATGGGAAATCCCGCTATTATTCCTTTTTTCAGAGATTCTCTTATGCCTTTTTCGACAGAAGGAATGAAATTCCTCGGAATTGCGCCTCCCACTATCTCATCTACAAATTCGAATCCGGCACCTCTTTCAAGAGGTTCTATTTTTATGAAACAGTGTCCATACTGGCCCTTTCCTCCTGATTGCTTCTTGAACTTACCCTCCGCATCGGCCGTAGATGTGATAGTTTCCTTGTAGGCAATCTTTGGAATCCCCTTTTCAATTTCAACTCCGAATTTAGTTTTGAACTTGTTTATGGCAATATCTATGTGCATATCCCCCATTCCCGAGATGATAGTCTCGCCCGTTTCTTCATCCCTGAAAACATCTATGGTCCTGTCTTCCTCGACTATCTTGCCCAGGGCATTCCCAAGTTTATCTTCAGTACCCTTGACCTTCGGTCTTATGGAATATGAAACGGCTCCTTCCGGCATTTTGGATACATTGACCGTCAAAGACGCACTGGGTTCGCAAAAAACGTCAAGAGCCTGGGACTCAGAAAGTTTTGTCACTCCGACAATCTCGCCAGGCATGGCTTCCTCGACAGGTTCCTGTTTTTTCCCCTGTATTCTCAACAACTGTCCCACCCTTTCTTTCTGCCCTTTTGAGAGATTAAGAAACTGCGAGTTTGTTTTCAGCCTTCCGGTATAGACCCTGAGGTAAGACATCTTGCCCGCAAATGGGTCGAATACCGTTTTTGAAACAACGCCCGTAAGAGGATTGTCCGCCTTTCTTTCAAGCTCCTGTTCTTCCCCCTTGCCATTGATTGCCTTGAAGGGCGGCATCTCATGGGAAGACGGCATGTAATTAAGGATAAAATCGAGAAGTTCCGAAACCCCCGATTGCTGCAGAACAGAACCCGTCAGAACGGGTATAACCTTTCCTTCCTTCAACCCTTTTTTCAGATATTCCGCCATTTCTTCCTGGGATATTTCAGTTCCTTCAAGGTATTTTTCCATCAGGGAATCGTCCAGTTCCGCAATTGCATCGGACGAAGCCTGGATATACTGGCTAAAACCGGGATTTTCGTCTGCCTTCTTTCCCAGCAGGTTAACGATACCCTTCAAAGCGCCGTTTTCAATCATGGGACAATTGACAAGAAGCAGCTTCTTGCCGAAAAAAGATTCCATCTCTTCCCATACCCTGCTAAAATCCATCTCGGCTCCGTCAAGCTTGTTTATGAACAACAAAACAGGCATTCCCTTTTTCGAAATTAATTCCCACTGTTTTTCCGTGGATGGCGTAATACCTTCGTCGGCTCCCACAACAAGAACCGCAATATCGGAAGACTCGACACCGCATACCTGTTCTCCCACAAAGTCCATGTACCCCGGGGCATCAAGAATGTAAACGACAGTATCGCCTTTCTTGATAAACCCGAATCCCAGGTTCAGGCTCATCTGCCTGCTAATCTCTTCCGCATCGTAATCCATGACAGTATTACCCTGTACGATATCTCCCATTTTGTCTATCATGCCTGTCTTGTAAAGCAATGTTTCGGCAAGTATAGTTTTTCCGACGTGATTATTGCCGAAAAGGCCCATATTATAAATCTTGCTCATTTCTCCTCCGCTTTATCATATTTTGAATGTATCCTCAATCGTTTCAAATCTTATTTTCTGTATTTGGGGTCGGTTGCCCTCTGAATCTTGACGTTCGTCTTGGGCTTGGAAGTCCTTTTAAGCTCTTCTATAAGAACCGTGTATTCTTCCCTGTTTATAGGCAGTGAGACAGGCTTTTTCTTCATTCCCGAAAGTATGCAGGCATTACAGAATTCCACCGAATAAAGCCCTTCCTCTCCCGGGGAAACCAGCTTTTCCCCGTTCATTATTGCACATGCAAAATTCTTTATTATTTCAATATGCCCTTTTTTCGCATCCGGCTCAGCACCCGATTTTTCTTCCTCCGACTTCAAGGAAGCCCACATATCTTCGGCCGCGGCGATATCTTCGGCAATAGACTTCTCATACCGGTAAAACCTGGTTTCGCTTCCATTGAGAACAAGCTTTCCCCTCTCGCCGCATATTTCGATATAATGCCCCTGAACGGGCTCGAAAGTCGATGTGTAATAATAACCGCATGCGCCATTGCTGTATTCAAGAATTGCCTGGACTTCATTTTCAACTTCTATCTGGTGGTATCTTGTCCTTGTTTTTGCTTCCAACCTTTCGGGAATACCTCCCAGAACCATGAATATATCTATCATGTGGGGCGCCTGGTTTATAAGAACGCCTGCTCCTTCTCCTTTCCATGTGGCTCGCCATACATTACTGTTGTAGTATGCCTGCGTCCTGTACCATGAATCCACGCACAATGTCCTGATTACCTTTCCAAGCTGTCCGCTCCTGACAATCTCGAAAGCCTTGCTCACATTGGGTTCCAGCCGCCTCTGGAGCATCACGGAAAAAATTCTTTTGTTCTCCTGCGCTGATTTAATCATCCTGTCCGCATCCGCAACCGTAACGGCAATAGGTTTTTCTGAAAGCACATGGAGGCCGTTTTCGAAAGCGCAGACGCTCACATCGGGATGAAACCAGTGAGGTATGGCAATTATCACGGCGTCGCAGAGACCGCTTTGTATCATCTTTCTGTAATCTGTAAAAGGCGTTACTCCGAATTCTTCTGCTTTTTCTTTGACAACCGCTTCTTCATTGTCGCATACGCATGTAAGCTGGGTCTGTTCAAGAGCTACAACGCTTTTACAATGGGCATATCCCATGCCTCCCATTCCCACAACTCCTGTTCTTACCTGCTTCATAGAGAACCTCCATTAAAAAGTATCTATATAACCTCTGCGGAATTTCCGGCAGAAATCCATAATCAAATATACTGAATTCAGCGGAGCCTTTTTTGCCTACATGACTTTGGGGTCGGTTACCCTCTGGACCTTTACGCCGGTTTTTTTCTTTGAAGTCTTTTTCAGCCTTTCCATAAGTTCGTCGTATCTCTTTCTCGGCACAGGAATTCTGACAGGCTTTTTCGTATGGGAAGAGAGTATGCAGGCGTTGAAAAATTCCACGGAATTTATTCCGTCTTCTCCCGCAGCATAGAGTTTTTCCCCTTTCAGTATCGCATCCCTGAAATTCTCCATTATGCTTTTTGTTATTCCGGGCATAAGCTCTATTACCTCTTTCTTGACTTCCATTTTATCCCACATCTTGTTAAACTTCTTTGTGTATTCCTTTACGGGAAAAGAATACCTGTAAAGAATTATCTCCTTAACAGGCGCGTTTCCTTCAAGTCCCTGCCTGATAACAAGCTTGCCCTTATCTCCGGCAAATTCCATATGGAGCGGCCCCATCGGTTCGCATGTGGAAGTGTAATAACATCCCCATGCCCCGTTGGCATATTCCAGTGAAGCCTGGACTTCGTCTTCAACCTCTATTTTGTGCAGTCTTGCCCTTGTCTTGGCTTCAACCTTAACGGGCATGCCTCCCAGATATATGAAAAGGTCTATAGTGTGGGGAGCCTGGTTGCATAAAACACCTCCTCCTTCGCCGGCCCAGGTGGCGCGCCACGTCCCGCTGTCGTAATAAGACTGGGTGCGGTACCAGGGGTCAATGCACAGAGTTCGGTTTATTTCTCCTATCTCGCCGCTGTCTATAATCTTTTTGGCTGTCATGGTGACGCCTTCAAGCCTTCTCTGGAAATCCACGCCAAAAACCCTGCCGCTCTTCTTTGCTGCTTTTAAAAGCTTTTCCGCCCCGCTTACGGTTACGGCAATAGGTTTCTCGCAAAGAACATGCAATCCTTTCTTAAATGCATATATGCTGATTTCAGGATGAAACCAATGAGGAGTTGCAACTACCACGGCATCGCACAACCCGCTATCTATAAGCTTTTTATAATCCAGAAAATATTTCACCCCGTACTTCTGGGCCTTTTCTTTGGCAACGCTTTCTTCAATGTCGCAAACACAGGTAAGCTCCACCTGCTTTTTATCATTCTCAAGAGCCTTGGCTCTGTAGCAATGTCCTCCTCCCATACCGCCAACACCTATAACTCCTATTCTGACTTTGTCCATATACCTTCCTCCTCAATTTTTACAAAAAAGCCCTTATTTGCATCAACAAAATTTTTGATAGACATTATATTTTTGCCTAACTGCCTTACTTATAATATAATAAATTACAAAAATGGTCAAAAAAAGATAAAATCCATGAAAAACGATAACTCCGATGAATTGAAATCCCTTTTGAAAGGAAAGTCCCCGGAAGAAATAGCCGAAATAGTCGAGAGTTTCTATGAGGAAAAATACCGAAAAGAAAAACTTTTTTCCAACAGAAACATTGTAACTCTGATTTTTTTCATTCTTTTTCTGGCATTTATCTTGTTCATCTTTATCAGGCTTTTTACGGTAACACCCCTTATTATCAAAAAAAAACAGGCAGGATTCTTTCCGGACTGTTTTATCGGACAGGAATTGGAAAATGTGGTATAAAGTATACCTTCTTGTATTTGTGACAAGCGGAATATTTTCTCTGTTCCTGACATTTTTTGCCGGACTTGCCGCGAAAAAAGCGGGGATACTGGATATTCCTTCTTCCAGGAAAATACACAAAAACCCCGTTCCTCTCCTTGGCGGGCTCGGCATATACTTCTCTTTCCTTTTGACTGTAGCGGCAGGCATATTTGTTGTCAAAACAGGCTTATTGCCCGAATCCATGCAGCTTTATGTCCCGGGCATTGAAAAAACTTTTGAAAAATTATCTGCAATATTAATCGGAGGTTTTATAGTCATAGGGTTCGGACTCATAGACGACATTAAAGGCATAAGGCCGACCCAGAAACTGCTTTTGCAGGTTATTGCCTCGGTTGTTATTTTTGCTGAAGGAATCCGGATATCGTTCTTCCTTCCCACAGTTTTCCATTCGTTTGTCCTGACAATAGCATGGTTTATACTTATAATGAACAGTTTTAACCTTATGGACAATATGGACGGATTAAGCGCAGGGGTAGCTTTTATAACAGGTTCCATTTTATTTATATTCGCAGTTCAGCTGGACCATCTGTTTATTGCAACCATACTTGCCGCATTTCTCGGGAGCCTTGCGGGTTTCCTGAGATACAACCTGCCTCCGGCAAAAATTTTCATGGGAGAATGCGGCAGCAGTTTCACAGGTTTTTTTCTTGCTACAAGTTCCGTGCTTCTCACTTTTTACAAGTATGAAGAGCCGCAGGCATTCCTGCCGCTTTTTGCGCCCCTTGTAATTTTCTCAATACTGTTTTTCGATACAATCTCGGTAGTCTGGATAAGAATAAGAAAAAGGCTCCCCGTTTTCAAGGCAGACAAGAACCATCTTTCACACAGGCTTGTTAATCTTGGCATGTCGGGCAGACAGGCGGTTCTTTTCATATATCTTTTGACTGTCTGTACCGGAATAGGAGCTCTTTTACTCAAGAGCCTGAATGTTTTCGGAGGCGCTCTCATACTTATACAGGTATTTATAGTTATAAGCCTTGTGGGTATACTTGAATCTGCAGGAAGGGAGAAAAAGGCGGAAAAAGAATGAAATTGCTTCAAAGGCAAAAAACAGGGAATAGAAAGCAATGTTCCCTCACCATGAAAGAGTATAAAGTGTATCAGGTAGAGTTCCCCGGATAAGCCCGGGGTAAGCCCCGGAAATGCCCGGGGCAAGCGGGGTGAAGGAATTAAAAGAGGTGAATCATAACCCCTCACCTTGTAAGCGTATCAGGGAAGAGTTCGGGGTAAAGGAGAAAAAGGAAATGCTTATATATCTGAACGGAAAACTTGTGCAGGAAGAAGATGCGAAAATATCGGTATTTGACCATGGATTGCTTTACGGAGACGGGATATTCGAAGGCATAAGGATTTATAATGGAAAGATTTTCAAGCTGGACGAACATATTGAGAGACTGTACAATTCGGCAAAGGCAATAATGCTTGAAGTTCCCCTCAATTTCTACGATATGAAAAATGCAACTATACAGACTGTCAGGGCAAACGAACTGCAGGACGGATATATAAGGCTTATTGTCACCAGAGGTGTAGGAGACCTCGGATTAAACCCCCTGAAATGCAAAGTGCCGACACTTATAATAATAGCTAACAAAGTAGCCCTTTATCCCGAGTCCCTGTATGAAAAAGGGCTTGACGTAATAACCGCATCCACAAGAAGAAATCTTTCCGAATCTGTTAATCCTGCTATCAAATCTCTGAATTACCTTAACAATATTCTTGCAAAGATAGAAGCTAACAACTCGGGTTTCCCAGAAGCCCTCCTTTTAAACCAGGAAGGATTCGTAAGTGAATGCACGGGAGAAAATATATTTGCCGTAAAAAACAGAATGGTAATGACTCCTCCTGTTTCAGCAGGCGTCCTTGACGGCATTACAAGAAACGCCATAAAGGAACTTTGTTCCAGGTTAAAACTGGAATTCAGGGAAATAAACCTCACCCGTTACGATATTTTTAACGCGGACGAAGCCTTCCTTTCAGGAACTGCGGCAGAAATAGTTCCGGTTGTTTCACTCGACAGAAGGATTATAGGTTCAGGCAAGCCCGGCGAAATCACAAAAAGCATTGGCAGGGAATTTCGCCTGTTGACGCACACGGACGGAGTTCCTGTTTATGAATAAAAAGATATGCCTTTTCTGCGGAAAGCCTGCAAAGCTCGCAGTTATCGTTATGCAGGAAGGGAAAGAAGAAATTTTTCATTTCTGCGGTTGCTGTTCGGAAGAAGGAGATTTTTACAGGAAGCTTGAAAGTGTTTCAGGAGGATACGGAAAAACTAAAAGTCTCAAGTACTGTCCCGGATGCGGTTATTCCTACAAAGATTTCAAAGAATACCGGTTCCTTGGATGCCCCGAATGCTACAGGTCTTTTTCGAGAGGAGTCACACGTTATCTTAAAAACATACACTCTTCTCTTTCCTACAAAGGAAAAACACCTTTAAGGCACTATTCAGAAAAGAGGACAAGAAACAAAAATGCATTGTCGCGAAAACTTGGCCAGAGAAAAACAGAATGAAAAACAACGCACCTTGCGCATGGAATATTATTGACAGGAAAACCGCATGGATTCTGGAGAACATATCGTCAGACACGTTAATCAGTTTCAGGATAAGGCTCGCCAGAAATTTGTGCGGCTTCCCTTTCCCCCACAATATGACCCGGCAGCAGGCTGAAAGCGTTGAAAAAACAATAACAGAAACCCTTCTAAGTTACAGGAACGGCGGACAGGAAGTCTTCATAATACAAATGAACGGTATTTCCGAAATTGAAAAAGGTTTTCTCTTTGAACGCCACATGATAAGCGAAGAATTGACCGATAACCATCTGCCCTGCAGCGCGGTAATTTTTCCGCGTGAAAAAATCTCCTTGATGATAAACGAAGAAGACCACTTGAGAATACAAACGTTCTGTTCGGGAATTTTGCCTGAAGATGCCCTGGCATCGGCAGACAAGCTTGACGATTACCTGGGATATAAGCTGCCTTATGCCTTTTCCGAAAAACTTGGTTTCCTCACAGCCTGCCCCACGAATATCGGGACAGGATTACGGGCTTCGGCGATTCTCCATATTCCCGCTCTGCTGACAACAGGCAGGGCACAGGTCCTGTTCAAAGATGCAGAAAAAAATGGAACCATGGTAAGGGGATTCTATGGAGAAGGCAGCGAAAATATGGGAGGGTTCTACCAGGTATCTTCAAAGGAAACAACGGGCAGGAATGAAAAAGAAATTATTGAAAACCTTCAAATTGTGGTAAACTTAATAGAAAAAGAAGAGGAAGAAAGCTTTTCATTAATCAGCTGCAGGAAAAAGTCGGCGATATTGCGCAGCCTGAGAAAGATATTGGAGAAAAGGACAATGCCGTCTTCTGTTTTTTTCACTCTTTTTTCAAAGCTTGTTTTGGCCAAAAAATTGGGAATAGCTGATTTCGACATTAAAATGCTCAGAGGTCTTTTTTTTCAAGTTCTGCCTTACCACCTCCAGTACAGCCTGGGAAAGAAGATGTCTCCTGAAAAAAGAGACGCCGAAAGAAGCAGGATAGTGAGAAAACAATTAAGGAGCCTGTTAAATGTTTGAAAGATTCACAAAACGCGTGAAGGAACTGCTCGATTTCGCCAGAAAGGAAGCCGTTAAATTCGGCAACAACAAGATAGAGCCCGAACATATCCTGCTTGCAATGATAGAAGAGGGCAAGGGTATGGGAATTGCAATGCTTCACCACATGGGAGTCGACCTTACCAAGCTGAAGTACGACGTTGAAAGGAATATGAAGATAGGCATTCCCATGCAGGTCGGGGATCTTCCCCTCAGCGCGGAATCAAAGAAAGTGCTTGAACTGGCCGTAAAAGAAGCCCAGTTTCACGGACACAACTACATAGGAACAGAGCACATACTCCTGGGACTTATTTCTGCAGAAAATTGCCTTCCGTCAAAGATGCTCAGGAGCCGGGGTATCAATCTGAGCAATTCCAGACAGCTCATAAACGAATTTATGGGAACGCAGGCACAAAACTGGCCAGGTTACAGCAAACCGCCTGTTGTTTCTTCGCCTTTTCAGAAGAGCAAGCCCCCTGCCCTCGATGCATTCGGAAGGGATTTGACAAAGCTGGCCCAGGAGGGAAAACTCGACCCCGTTATAGGAAGGGAACCGGAAATTGAAAGGCTGATTCAGATACTCTGCCGCAGGAAGAAAAACAATCCCGTTCTTCTCGGAGAACCGGGCGTGGGCAAAACCGCCATTGTCGAAGGGCTTGCAGAAAAGATTGTCTCCAACAAGGCTCCCGAGATATTGAAGGACAAGAAGCTGATAATGATAGACTTGCCTTCAATGGTGGCAGGAACTAAATACAGGGGAGAATTCGAACAGAGGATTAAAACAGTCATTGACGAGATAAAAAACACAAGGAATATCATAATTTTCATAGATGAAATACACACTCTTGTCGGGGCGGGCGGAGCTGAGGGAGCCATAGACGCATCCAACATTTTGAAGCCCGTTCTTTCCCGCGGAGAAATTCAATGCATAGGCGCCACTACCCTGAACGAATACAGGAAGTATATCGAAAAAGACGGCGCTCTCGAAAGAAGGTTCCAGCCCATCATAGTGAATCCTCCGAGTGAAAAAGAAACAGTGGAAATACTGAGAGGGCTGAGAGAAAAATACGAAATGCACCACAAACTGAGAATTTCAGACTCGGCGGTTATTGCTGCGGCAAAACTCAGCGACAGGTACATAACAGGAAGGTTCCTCCCGGACAAGGCTATCGACCTCATAGATGAAACGGCAAGCAGAAAAAGACTGAAACTGTACAAGCCCCCGGAAGAAATCGAAGAGATACAGAAGGAAATCGCAAAAATCACCTCAGAAAAAGAAAGAGAGATAAAGAACCAGAGTTATGAAAAAGCTGCTTCCTTGAGGGACAGGGAAAGAGAACTCAAAAGCAGGCTTGATTATGTCAAACTGAATTGGGCAAGCATGATTCCGGAAGAAGAAAGGGTGATAACCGGAGAAGACATATCTGAAATAGTGTCCCAATGGACAGGCATCCCGGTTTCCCAGATATGCAGGGAAGAAAAAGAAAGACTGCTCGAAATGGAAACATTTATCAACAATGTTGTCATAGGGCAGCAAGAAGCAGTCTCGTCAATAAGCAGGGCCATCAGGCGTTCACGGGCAGGATTGAAAGACAGCAGGAAGCCCATAGGAAGTTTCCTGTTCCTGGGACCCACGGGAGTCGGAAAGACTCTTCTTGGAAGGGCTCTTGCAGAATTTCTCTTTGGCAATGACCAGGCCCTCATACAGATAGATATGTCCGAATACATGGAAAAATTTTCAGTCAGCAGGCTTATAGGAGCTCCCCCGGGATACGTGGGATACGAGGAAGGGGGACAGCTTACCGAAAAAATCAGGAGAAGGCCTTACAGCGTGATATTGCTCGACGAAATAGAAAAAGCGCACCCTGAGGTTTTCAACCTGCTGCTTCAGGTGCTTGAAGACGGACGGCTGACAGACAGTTTCGGCAGACCTGTAAGTTTTCAGAATACCATACTTATAATGACATCAAACATAGGAACCCAGCTTTTCAAAAACAGGTCTGTCATAGGATTCAACCCGGCCAGGGACGGGTATTCCCAAGAATCGCTTAAAGAACTGATTGAAGAACAGGTCAGAAAAGCTTTCAGGCCGGAATTCCTGAACAGGCTGGACGAGACAATAATCTTCAATTCCCTGACACAGGAAAATTTACTTGAGATTGTATCTCTCGAACTGTCAAAAGTTTTACAGAGATTAAAGGAAATCAATATAAATATCGCGGTATCTCAAAAGGCAAAAAAATTCCTTCTTGAAAAGGGAACAAGCCCGGAGTTCGGAGCAAGACCTCTGAAGAGGGTAATATCAAAATACGTGGAAGACCCTCTTTCGGAAGAGATACTGAAAGAGACAAACCCTCAACATTCAACCGTTTTTATAGATGTCAAGAAAGATTCCCTCACATTTAAGATAGTAAAAAAACAGGGAGAAAAAATTGAAGAAAACACTAATTCTGCTACTCTTACTTCTATTTAACGGAGTTTTCATTCTTTCCGGAGAAACTGTTAAAAGCGTTGAACTTTCCGGAAACAGGAATGTCAGCGAACATAAAATCCTTTCGATAATGCAGGTAAAGCCCGGCGATGAATTCAATCCCAAAATACTCAACAATGACATGAAACAGCTTGGAGAAACGGGATTCTTCAAGAGCGTCCGGTATGAAACAGAAACAACTGCGGAAGGAATGATAAAAATAAAACTTTTCCTTGTTGAAAATCCACTTGTGGCCGGTATCTCGTTTAAAGGCAACAGGGCATTCAGGTCAAGCAAACTCAGAGAACTCCTCGCCATGGGAAAAGGCGACATCTACAACGAAATCCGGTTGAAAAACGGCATTGCGGCAATAGAGCAGAAATACAGGGAAAAAGGGTTCTACCTCGTTAATCTGAGCGCTTCAGTGGCAGAAAAAGAGGAAGATGTCACCATCGGTATCCTTGTGGAAGAGGGAGGAAAAGCATATGTAAGGGAAATATCCGTGAAGGGCGCCAATTTTTTCTCCCTGGAAAAAATCAAGAAGTCAATGAAAACAAAAGAAAGATTCTTTCCTTTCAGGAAAGGCTCTTTCAAAGAAGAAGTGCTTGCAAGAGATATTGAAAAACTGGTAAACGCTTACAGGGATTCGGGGTTCATTGATATCGGCATAAAGAAAACCATTTCATCCCATGGGAAAGGGGGAATGCTTATAAGCCTGGATATTGATGAAGGAAAACAGTTTTTTCTCGGCAACCTGAATTGCAGGGGAAAACTCATAACGGGAGAAAAAGAATTGATTGATATGCTTCCCTTGAAGAAAAAAGGCAGCGTTCTCAGCAAGGCACTGCTGGAAAAGAACAAGCAAAAGCTTGCCGAATTCCATATGGAAAAAGGCTACATGACAGTTAACATTACAGAAATACCTCTGCCTGCAGACAAGGCCGATGTAATTGACATAACCTACAATATCGAACCAGGAGAAATTTACAGGGCAGGCGAAATAAAAATAACGGGGAATACAAAAACAAGAGACAAGGTAATACGCAGGGAAGTAAAAGCCGAACCTCTCGAGGTACTGACTGCTTCGGTATTCCGAAAGAGCTTTAACAACCTCATGGACCTGAATTATTTCGAAAAAATAAACATCTATCCTGAATTGACATCATCTCCAGGCATTGCAAACGTGATAGTCGATGTTGAGGAAAAAGAAAAAACAGGCATGTTCCTCATAGGAGGAGGATACAGCAGCGTGGACGACCTTATGGGCATGATAAGCATCCAGCAGACCAATTTTGACATTGCGAGGCCCTGGTCTTTTACCGGAGGCGGGCAGAATCTCGCACTTTCTCTCGAACTGGGCACTGAAGCGCGGAATTACAGGCTCAGTTTTACCGAGCCGTATTTTCTTGACAAGCCTGTATGGGTCGGAACTGACATATACAGCCAGAGAAGAGAATGGACCGAATATACGGAAGAAAGGACAGGAATAACTCTCAGGGCAGGCAAAAGGTGGGAAAATGTTTCTGTCGGCTTTGCCCTTAAAACCGAACAGATAGACCTTTCCGAAATAGACCTGGCCATACTGCCTTCAATTGCAGGACAGGAAGGAGAAATAAGGAAAAACAGCATTACGGCCACGGTGACGCATAACACGCTTGACAGCAGGAGAACGCCTTCAAGAGGAAACTTGGCAAGCCTTTCTCTCGAATCTGCGGGCAGCATATTCCAGGGAGATGTGGATTTTATAAAACCCATTTTTGACAATGATTTTTATTACCCGTTAAAAAAGCTTGTTTTTCACAGCAAGACCCGCGCCGGATTTATAGAGGAAACCGGAGATACCGAAGACATTCCCATATACGAAAAGTTTTTTGGCGGAGGCATAGGCACAGTAAGAGGATACAAAGAAAGAAGTTTCGGCCCTCAGGACCCTGTTACGGGAGAACCTGTCGGAGGAAAAGCTTTATTTGCACAAAATTTCGAATTGTTATATCCTTTATACGAAAATATCCTTAAAGGAGTGGTATTCTTTGACATAGGCAATATCTGGGATGACTTTGAGGATTTCAGCGATTTGCGTAAGGGCATAGGGGCGGGAATCAAGGTAGTCATTCCTTTTCTTAATGCTCCCGTGGAAATATATTATGGACATGCGCTGGACAATAAGCCTTCTGAAGACAGCGGCAGATGGCACTTTGGAATGAGTTTTGGTTTCTAAACAATAAGGAGAGGAATAATGAGAAAGATAATCATAAAGATGCTCCCGGCGGCAATTGCCGGTTTGGCAATCATTTTTTGCGGCAACGCAGTTGCCCAGACGGCGAAAATAGGCTATGTGGATATAAAAGAAGCCTTTTCCTCTTATGAAAAGGCGAAGGTTGCAGAAGATGGATTCAAAAAGGAGATTGACGAAGAAAAGAAGAAGATGGAAGAGATGGAAGCCGAGATAAAAAACCTGCAGGCTGATTTTGAAAAGAAAAAAGATATCCTGAAGCCGGAAGAAAAAACAAAAAAAGAAGCAGAGTTACGGGAAAAAGTTCAGGAATTTTACAAGCTCGGGAGCAGTATAAATAAAACACTTGACGCAAAGAGGCAGAAACTCGAAGAAGAAATCCTCGAAGAGATAAAAGCCGAGATACAAAAATACGGACAGAAAAAAGGTTTTGCCGCCATACTGGACAAAAGAGTTGTCTTTTACGGCCAGACAGAAACAGATTTGACACAGGAAATAATAAAATCTCTTAATAAGAAATAAGAAAAGGCAGAGGTAAATGAACATGAAGGTCAAGGAAATCGCAAAGATACTTGAGGGGAAAATAATCGGAGATGAAGAAGTTGTCATTAGCGGCGTCTCCGGAATAAAAGAAGCCAAAAAAGGGGACCTTACTTTCATTGCAAACAATAAATACAGGCCTCTTTTGAAATCTACAAAGGCTTCTGCAATTATTGTTCCTGCAGATATAAACAACACGGTTGACGCCGTCCTGATACAGGTTGAAAATCCCTCTCTCGCCTTTGCCAATATGCTCAATATCGTGGGTCCCGAACCGGTAGTTTTTTCCTCGGGAATAGATGAGACGGCAATCATAGGAAAAGATGTAACCATAGGAAAAAATGTTTCGGTACAGCCTTATGCCGTCATAGAAGACCACTCCGTAATAGGAGACAATACCATAATAGGTTCCTGCGTCTATATAGGCCATTACACGAAAATAGGCAGGGATTCCCTGATTTATCCCCACGTCATTATAAGAGAACGCATTATAGTAGGCGACAGGGTAATCATTCATCCCGGCACGGTAATAGGAGGAGACGGATTCGGATTCGCCACCGTAAAAGGGGTCCATCACAAGATACCTCAGATAGGAACCGTGGAGATAGGAAACGATGTGGAGATAGGTTCGAATGTTACCATTGACAGGGCAAGGTTCGATAAAACTTACATAGGCAACGGTGTCAAGATAGACAACCTCGCACAGATAGCCCATAATGTGAGCATAGGCGACAATACAATAGTGGTGGCACAGGTGGGAATATCCGGAAGCACGGTAATAGGGAAAAATGTAATTATTGCCGGACAGGCAGGAGTTACGGGACATATCACCATAGGCGATAATTCCATTATTGGAGGCAAGGCAGGAGTTACAAAAAATATTCCGCCCAACACCCACGTAACCGGATTCCCGGCGAGAGACAAATGGGAAGACATGCGTCTTCAGGCTTATTCGAGAAGACAGCCCGAACTCGTGGAAAAACTGAAAAAACTTGAAGAAAGGATAGAAAAAACCGAAAGGAGATTAAAAGACCTTTATGGAGAAGATGAACCAGAAAACAATTAAAAGCGCAGCTTCAATATCGGGAG
>DAOQVZ010000011.1:0-31488 GCA_035341815.1 bacterium | reverse complement strand
GGGAAAATGCTCGCCAGGCTGAAGGAAAGGAACGAAAAAATAGATTATATAACTTTTGTGCCGGACGGAGAGCCGACTCTCGATGTGAATCTCGGCAAAGAGATAAGAGAGCTGAAGAAGTTTGGCGTTAAAATCGCAGTAATCACGAACGCTTCCCTTATATGGCAGGATGGAGTCAGGAACGATTTGAAAGAAGCCGACCTTGTTTCTATAAAGGTTGATGCTTTTGACGTGATTACATGGATAAAAATCAACAGGCCTGCAGAACAACTTGAATATGAGAAAATACTCGGAGGTATTGAGCAATTCCGGAAGGAATTCCACAATACTTTCCTTACCGAGACACTGCTTATAGGAGGCATAAACGATTCCGAAGAAGAGATAAAGAATATTGCAGTTTTCTTGGGCGGGCTAAAACCTTCTGTCGCTTTCATCGGTATTCCCACAAGACCTCCTGCTGAAAAATGGGTCCTTCCTCCCTCGGCGGATGCTGTTAACAGGGCTTACCTTATCTTTTCCGAACAAGGGCTCAATGCCGAGTTGATATTGGGGGGAGGGGGGAATGCCGATTTTGGTTATACTGGAGATGTTGAAAGCGATATTCTAAACATCATATCCGTGCATCCCATGAGCAGCAGGCAGGTGGAAGAGTTGCTGAAAAAGGCCAACGGTACATGGAAAACAGTGGAGAAACTTTTGAGTGAAAAAAGGGCAAGGGAAATAGAATACCGGGGAGAGAAATATTACCTGAAGAATTTCACGCGTTAGTCCCGGCGATATATCCTGTAGTAAAAGCCGCCTGCAGGTTATATCCTCCTGTTTTTCCGTCCACGTCTATTACCTCGCCTGCGAAATAAAGTCCCGGTAAAATTTTGGACTCCATTGTCGCCGGATTTATTTCTCGGGTGCTGACGCCTCCCCTGGTTACCATGCTGTCCGTGAAGGAACGGGTATCCCTGACAGTGAATGTGAATCTTTGCAGGCTTTCCAGTATTTTCTTTCTCTCTTCTTTTGTCACTGTGCATGCCGTTTTTTCCCCTGGCAGGCGGGCATATCTCAGAAAAGGATCTATGAGCGAAAGGGGAAGAAGGGTTTTGAACAGATTTGCCAGCTGTTTCTTGGGGTTGCTATCAAGTTCGCGCAGCAGCCTGTTGTCAAGAGTTTTTTCATCAAGTCCGGGTTTGAGGTTTATGACCAGTTTTATTTCTCCTTTCTCTTTGTTCTCAGACACCTCCCTGCTGAGATTCAGGACAGCCGGGCCGCTTATCCCGTAATGAGTGAAAATAATCTCGCCGAATTCTTCTGCTATCTTCTTTCCTCCAAGTTCTGCCGAGATAGTGATGTTTTTGAGAGTTACTCCCTGCCATTTTTTGACGTACCATTCTTCAGTGATGATGCCGCACAGGGCAGGCAGGGGTTTCACTATGGTATGACCGAGTTTTTCAGACCATGAGTAGCCGTCCCCCGTGGAACCTGTTTCGGGAAAGCTTGCTCCTCCGCAGCATATTGCTGTTTTTTCACAAAAAAAACTTTTTTTTGGAGTGATTATTTCGTATGTTTTTCTCTTGTGAATAATTTCGGTTACCGCGCTTCTGAGGTTGAGCTGCACCTTGTTTCTCGAGAGCAGGGACTTAAGCAGAGCGGCTACATCTCCGGCTTTTTCACTTGCAGGGTATACCCTTTTGCCCCTTTCAACCCTTGTTTTCAATCCGTTTTTCTCAAAGAAATCGATAAGGTCCGTGTTGAAAAAACGCGCGAATCCGTTCATGAGAAATTTTCCATTCCTGTATTTGGGCAGGAAATCGTCTATATCGCTGAGGTTTGTTATATTCCCTCTTGTATTGCCTGTAAGAAGCAGCTTTTTGCATATATCATTGTTTTTTTCAAGAAGCAGCACACGTTTACCCCTTTCTCCTGCCATTATCGAGGCCATGCATCCTGCAGGCCCTGCTCCTATTACTATTAAGTCAAAATCAATTTTCTGCCCGTTCACCTTGAACAACTCCTTTTTGCCCGTTATTTCGGAAAATCGAATTTTATGTCAACATCTTTTCTTTCTTCGGGAGAGACCTCGAAAAGAGGTTTTTCCCTGTAATTCAGCATTCCTGCCACGAACATGTCCGGTATCTGGTGTATTCTTATGTTGTAGATATTGACGCTGTCGTTATAAAGCTCTCTCCTGTCGGCAATATTGTTTTCAAGGTCGCTTATCCTCGTCTGGAGCTGGAGAAAATTATTGTTGGCTTTAAGTTCAGGATAATTCTCGGCAACTGCGAAAATGGTTTTAAGGGCTCCTGTTATCTGTCCGTCAATCTTTTCCTTTTCTTCAACAGACCCCGCTTTCAGGTAGTCTGTTCTAAGGCTGGTAATCTTTTCAAGAGTCTCCCTTTCGTATTTCATATAACCTTCGCATACCTGGACAAGTTTTCTGATTTCGTCGTGCCTCTGTTTGAGCAGGACATCTATGTTTGCCCAGTTTTTTTCTATATCCCTGCTCAGTTTTACAAGGCTGTTATAGATGCTTACAAAGTAAAGAACGATACCAATTAAAACAAAACCTATAATTACGGCTATCAAGATTCCCATTTTTACCTCCTTCTCAAAATTTGTACGAAAGGACAAATTTCAGACATACCAGGGTCAGCAATGCTCCCCCTATGATGGAAAGCAGCGATGCATATTTATGGGCATCGACTATCTCTTTTTCGCTCTTGTTTGAGATAATAAAATGTTTTTCAAGTTCCCCCTTGCCTATTACAATATTTTCCAGCCGGTCGGGAACTGCACGGGTTGATTCGCGGAACTCGGTTTCCGCCCTGCCGAATTCCTCCTGCACTTCTCTTCTTATTTTTCTCCTTGCTTCATCCCATTCGTTTTCATCTATCCACATATCCCTGTTATTATCCAGTTTTTCCTTTTCCTCAGGGCTTTCAATAATATCCTTTATTCTTCTTTCGACTTCAGCATGAATTTGATCTTCCATGCTCTCGACCCTTTTGGCTGTTCCCAGGACGTATATATCTTCTTTTTCCGCTATGTTGTATTCCCTGTACCTCTTATTGCCTTCTATGTTGCTGTATCTCAAAGGCAGGTCTGTTTCCGCTTTCCGGGGGTCGACTGCCACGCTTCCGGTATCGTCCTGCAGAAAAAAAGGAATATCTGTTTTTATTTCAAATTCTTTTACCCAGCGGGAAGTTGAACCGTGCCTGCCGTGTCTTCTTTCGAGCCGCTCTATTATTACGTGGTAAAAAACACAACGGGTTTTTGTATACGGAGCAGTAAGCAGCAGGTTGGGAGTTGCTTTGCCTGCAAGTTCAACAAGTCCCATGGCTATGGAACGGACCTTGGATGTCGGGATATTTTGTATAAGCCTTTTTCTCCGGAGTTTCCGGAATCCGGCGAAGAAAAGATATATTCCGAAAAATATTCCTATAATTGAATAAAAAAACATCCTTGCTTTCAGGTCGTTCATGTTAATCCTAAACTTTCCGAAAACAGCGGAACTGAAGAATTGCGGAGCATAGACGGGAAAATGTCCGCTCTCCGCAGTTAACCTGAAAAAAAGTCTGTTTCAACTGCCGTTTTGAACAATCCGCCATCAGCACGCACTTCAATGCCTGAAATGCCTCATACCTGTCAAGACCATTGAGATGCCGAGTTTATTAGCAGTTTCAATGACTTTCTTATCGTTAAGTGAACCGCCAGGCTGTATTATGGCCGAGACCCCTGCTTCTTTTGCCGCTTCCACGCTGTCGGGAAACGGGAAGAATGCGTCGGATGCCATTACAAGCGGGGTAACCTGCACCTTGAAGTTGTCTCTCATTTTCATTGCAGCCACCCTGGTGGAATCATATCTTGACATCTGTCCTGCCCCTATGCCTATCGTCTGATTTTCCGAAGAGAAGACTATGGCGTTTGATTTAACGTGCTTGCATACGGTCCAGGCGAATTTAAGTGCGGAAAGCTCCTTTGCCGAAGGTTTTTTTTCCGTGACGGTTTCAAGTTTTTCAAATTCCATGTCATCGGGAGTCTGTACCAGCAGGCCGTCATTCAGAGTTCTGAAATCATATCTCGGTTTTATCCTGTCGGGGCTCTGTATGATTCTCAGGTTAGGTTTCTTCCTGAAAATTTCAATGGCTTCTTTTTCATAATCAGGGGCAATTATTACCTCGTAAAACCTTTCGGCGATTTTTTCTGCCAGTTGGGCATCGACCTTGCCGTTAAATCCCGCTATTCCGCCAAAAGCGCTCATCGGGTCTGTCTCAAGAGCTTTTTCATAAGCGGCGGAAAGGTTTTCTCCCGTGGCGGCTCCGCAGGGATTGGTGTGTTTTATTATGGCGCAGCTGACTGCGGGCAAATGGTTTACAAGTGTATATGTAGCTTCCATGTCAAGCAGGTTATTGAAAGAAAGCTCCTTGCCCTGGAACTGTTTGCGCTCAAAAGGTTCACTATCCGCGAACCTGTACCATGCAGCTTTCTGGTGCGGGTTCTCTCCGTACCTGAGTTCCTGGACTTTCAAAAGGCGCAGGTCTATTTCGCCTGCAAGTTTTTCTTTCTCAAGCTTGCCTGAAAAATAGGAAGATATGACGAAATCATATCTTGCCGTATGCCGGAATACTTCTCTTGCGCAACGGAAAGAGAAATCTTCGCTGACGCACCCGCTGTTTTCCTCCATCTGTTTCTTGAATTCCCCGTACATTTGCCTGTTTACCAGTACGCATACATTCCTGTAATTCTTGGATGCCGCCCTTATCATTGTGGGGCCGCCTATATCGATGTTTTCAACAATTTCTTCATCCGGGGCGCCTTTCTTGAGAGTCTCCTCGAAAGGATACAGGTTGCAGACTATAAGGTCTATGGGAAGAAGGTTGTTTTCCTCCATCTGTTTCTCGTGTTCCTTGTTGCCTCTTATGCCCAGTATGCCCCCGTATATTCTGGGGTGAAGCGTTTTGACTCTGCCGTCGAGTATCTCGGGGAATCCCGTGAAATCAGAAATGTCTTTAACCGATATTCCGTTTTCCTTAAGCGTTCTGGATGTCCCTCCAGTTGAAAGAAGTTCTATCTCGTATTTTTTCAGAAATCGTGCGAGTTCAACAATACCTTCTTTATCAGAAACGCTCAGTATGGCTCTTCCTATTTTTATCATTTTATCTTCTCCTTTTCAAACGGCCGTTAAGAAAAATTCCACTCTTCGTAAACATGTTGAGGCATGTCTTCTATGAAAATGGATTTCCTGTTGGAGAAAGGTCCGTAAAAATCCCTCGTAAAATAAGATATGTATAAATCTTCTTTTGCCCTTGTAACGGCCACGTAAAAAATCCTTCTCTCCTCCTCAAGGTCTTTTATGTCTGATTTTGAATAGGGATGCGGGAAATGATTTCCCGATACCCCTATGATAAATACAATCTTCCATTCCAGCCCTTTCGCCTGGTGTATTGTTGAAAGGACCAGAGGCGTTTTCAGCACGGGCTGTTCTCCCCTGGAATATTCCTGCAGTGAAGATTCGGAAAGGAAATCGGAAAGGCTGGCGTAGGTTAGAGATATGGATTTAAGCATGTCGATATCTTCTTTCCTTTCTGAAAAGTCCTTGTACTTTTTCTCGAGATAGCCAAGGTAAAAGTCGTTCATTATGCTGTCAATGGCGGCATGTATTTCAATCTTGCGGATTTTGTTTAGAAGGCCGAAAAGCTCTTTTAGTTTATTTTTAACCTTAAATGCATGGTTTTCCGAACATGCCTTCTGCGAAAAATCTTCAAGGTTCTCGGAATTCCGAAGAATCTCCAGAAGGTTTTCTCCGTTTTTTTTCCCGATGCCCGGAATTACCGCAAAAAGTCTTTTCCATGCAATCTCATCGTTGAAGTTTTCAAGTATCCTGAAACAGGCAAGAATATCTTTTATGTGTGCCTGTTCGAAAAATCTCAAACCGCCCCTTATTATATAAGGTATCTTGAGTTTGTTTATCTCTATTTCCAGCTGGGCCGATTGGTATCTTGACCTGAACAAAACACCTATGTCCGCAGGCGCAATGCCCGAATCCGTGAGCTGGAGGATTCTCTGGGAGACAAAAGCCGCTTCATCCCTTGCATAATAGCATTTTACTATCACCGGTTTAATTCCGCTTTCCCTTACGCTCTTGAGTTTCTTGGGGAATTGGAGCTTGTTGTGGGATATTATGCTGTTGGCAAGGTTGAGTATCTGGGGGGTGCTGCGGTAATTGGTTTTCAGGTAAAATGTTTTTGACTCGGGATATATTCGTGGAAATTCAAGTATATTGTTTATGGTGGCTCCCCTGAAAGAGTAGATACTCTGTGCGTCGTCCCCAACCACGGTTATGTTTCTATTGGCCCTCGCAAGCTGGTAAAGAACCATCGACTGAAGTTTGTTGGTGTCATGGTATTCGTCCACAAGAATGTACCTGAACTGTTCGGATATTTTCGTTCCGGGATGTTCATTTTTCATCAGCCTGTGCCAGAAGACAAGGATATCGTCAAAATCAAGCAGTCCTGATTTGCTTTTCCTTTTCTGGTATTCCTTCGATATGGTTTCGACCTGGGGTATCAGGCATGAAAACTTGGGAATCCCTTCTTCTATCACTTCTTTTATGCTGGAATCCTTATTTACTGCCAGGCTCAAAATGCTTTTTATTTTTGAGGGGTTGGGAAAATCTTCCCTGTTTGGAAGGTTTACCATAATATCTTTTATGATAGATATGCTGTCTTCTTCGTCAAGAATGGTGTAGTTGGGCTTGATATTAAGAGCCTCTGCATGGGTTTTCAAAAGGAAATTGCCCACGTGGTGGAAGGTTCCCGCATAAAGGTTTCTTGGATAGCAGCCCGTTATCTTTTCTATCCTGTTTATCATCTCCCTTGCCGCCTTGTTTGTGAAAGTCACCAGCATTATTGAAGACGGGTCTACGCCGTGTTCTATGAGATAACATACCCTGTATACAAGAACCCTGGTTTTCCCCGAACCTGCTCCTGCAAGGACAAGGCACGGGCCTTCGGCTTCTCTGACAATCTGCAGCTGTTCCGGGTTAAGTTCGCTCGAATAATCTATGGTTGGGAAAGTCCGGGTATTCATTTGATGCTTCCTATAGTGAGGTATAATACAGCCATCCTGACCGCGATACCGTTTGTAACCTGATTCAGAATCACGGCGTTCTTCTTTCCGGCTATTTCTGATTTTATCTCTATGCCCCTGTTCATTGGCCCGGGGTGCATGATTATCGCTCCTTTTTTAATCATCTCGTATTTGCTGCTGTCTATTCCATAAAACATGCTGTATTCTTTCATGGAAGGAAGAAAATTTTCCTTCTGTCTTTCTTTCTGAAGCCTCAAAATATAAACCACGTCGGCATCTCTCAGTGCTTCCTCTATGTCGTAAGTGATTATTGCGCCCATCCTGTCTATCTGCGCCGGTATTATCGTGGGGGGGCCGCATACATATACTTTTGCTCCCAGCTTGCTGAATCCCCATATGTTGGACCTTGCAACCCTGCTGTGAAGTATGTCTCCCACGATGGCGATTTTTATGCCTTCTATCCTTCCGAGATTTTCTTTCACAGTGAAAAGGTCGAGAAGCGCCTGGGTGGGGTGTTCATGGCAACCGTCTCCTGCATTTATAACAGCCGAAGAAACGTTTCTGCCGATAAGCCCGGGGGCCCCTGAAACAGAATGCCTTACTACAAAACAATCTACCTTCATGGCTTCGATATTCTGGGCCGTATCAACGATAGTTTCGCCTTTGGAGATGCTTGAAGTCGCCACCTCGAAACTCAGGACATCTGCGGAAAGCCTTTTCGCGGCAAGCTCAAAGGAAGTTTTTGTCCGCGTACTCGGCTCAAAAAAAAGATTTACTATTGTTTTTCCCCTGAGCGCAGGCACTTTTTTGACCGCCCTGCTGCTTATCTCCTTGAAAGAATAAGCGGTCTCAAGGATATCCTCGATATTTTCCCTTGTCAGGGACTCAAGTCCTATCAGGTCTTTTGCGTGCCATGTCATTTTTGTCCAGGAGTAAGACTTCATCTTTTTTATCGATTTCTTTTACCTTGACTTCGACCATTTCATTAACACTGGTATCAAGTACTTTGCCTGTAAAATCCGCCTGTATGGGCAATTCTCTGTGTCCCCTGTCAACCAGAACGAAAAGCTTGACTTTAGATGGTCTGCCAAGGTCAGTAATGGCGTCCAATGCCGCCCTTATGGTTCTTCCGGTAAAGAGGACGTCATCAACAAGCAGAATCTGCCTTCCATCCAGATTAAAAAATATATCTGTCTGTGAAACGACTGGATGGGAACCTATTTTGCTGAAATCGTCACGGTAAAGGTTGATATCGAGGTATCCCACAGGTATTTCGGGATTGGCGAAGCAATTCTTCATCCTGTCTGCCAGTACAGCTCCCCTTCTCTTGATTCCGATGACGCAAAACCCTTTTCTGCCGAAACTTTTTTCGGCAACGCCGGCCGCTCTCCTGAGAATCTGCTCCATTTCTTTACCGTCCATTATTTTTTTTGCCATGCATATATGATAACATATATGGCGGATAATTTAAATCTTTTTTTATTGAGTATCAAAGTCAAAATGGAGCCCCAAAGACTGCCTTGATGCATTGTGAAAAAATAACACCAGTGTGCTGTCTCCAACAGATCTTTACATATGAAGGCATGCCACAGCACACTGAGGGAGAGTGAGGGAGAGGCTCCCTCACGTCTGGGGGAGAAAATTAGGAGGGTGCTGGTGCGACGAATAAGGAGCACCGTATAGCACAGAGGGCGAGCCGGTGAGCCCGTTGACCGAAGCCCGAAGGGCAAGAAGCTTGCCCCCTTCTAAAGGTGTCGTGTCAAAAGAAAAATCAAATGTAAAAAGCTTTATGAGACACGACGCTTGGTTTGGCAGAACGACGATTTTAACAGGGAGGTTGATAATGAGAAAAGCATGTTTCATCTTAACACTTTTAATGGTGGCTTTTTTTGTTTTGTCCTGCAACCGTAAAGAAAAGGAAGAGGAGCTTAATATCCTCAACGCTCCCGAAAAATACGGCGGGGTCATGGGGAAAACTCTCAAAAAAACAAAGGCCATGGACAGCCTTCTTTACCTGAAAAACAAAATAACCACTTTCCAGGTTCAGGAAGGAAGATACCCTTCTTCTCTAAACGAGCTGGTTGAGAAAAAATATATTGAGAAACTTCCCGAGCCGCCTGAGGGACTGCAGTTTGCATATGAACCGTTATCGGGCAAAGTCGATGTCAAATAGAATGCATGTAATGTCGATTACAATAAAAAAAGGCGGAATTTTTCGTTCCGCCTTTTTTCCTGTCGTGTGAATTATCTCAGAAAGACGTTTCCATTCCTGCAAACAGTCTGTAATCAGGCGTTCCGTAACCGTTTGTCACTCCTCTTCCCAACCCGAGCTTAAGCATCGTATTTTCTTTCAAAGCCTGCTTAAAGGAAACCATAACTTCAATTGGAGTCTCTTCTTCCCTGTCAAATAGAGAAGAACCGTCGGCGCGTCCGAATACTTCCAGGGCGATGGCTGTTCTGTCGCTGTTGACTTTAAGTCCGAGACCTGTGCCGAAAAGGATGGTATTCTCTATCTTGATATCACCTATTTCCTCTTTGCCCTGTTTCTGGAAGCCTATATGGAAAGTAAACCATCCTTTCTGGTTCCAGTTGTGGTCGAATACCAGAATTCCTCCAATGGCGTTGGACCCTTTGCTGAAAACGGCATCGTCGCTGCCCGTGTCGAGGGTTATGTAAGGAACAAAAGCTATACCGGACGCGTTTGCTCCGCCGCCCGTTAACCTGTATTTGCCTTCAAGCCTTATATCTCCCAGTCCTGCAGAATCGGGCTCGTCAGCTCCGGTGAAATCTGACCCCTGGGCAAAAAGAAAGGGTATTTTTATGGAAGCCTGGAATCTTTCCGTCAGTCCTGATGAAAAACCCAGGACGCCCAGAGCCTGGTGACTCGAAAGGGAACTTTCAACCCCTCCTATCTTGACTCTTACGGGGTCATTTGCGTAGCTGAGAAAGAAACCGAAAACCTGTTTTCCCTGTTCAAGCGTCGCAGTGGTCGGCACCATGGTGAATAGTTCTTCCCCGATAGCCGGAGAGAAATGGTTGCCGTCAAGGGCGAATGCCGGGGTTGTGAAACATAACGCTGCAGCCATGAGAAAAAGGAAGAGCGGCGCAAAAGCTTTTTTTCTCAGTACCAAGGCAAGAAGAACAGCCGCGGACAGAGCCGCAAAAATCCATGCAAATCCGCTCAAAAGCAGGTATGCAAGACCGTACAGGGGCATCAGGGCTATCCTTGCCGCTGTCCTCAACACGCTGTTTTTGGCTATGACGCCGGCCGCTGCAGGAGAATGCCTGTAGTAGAACCTGACAAAAGCTTTTCCCGCGGCATTTGTGAGAAGGTACCTGTCGCGGAACTGCCTGAGTATTCTTACATGGGGTTCCTGGTAAGAACCGAAAGCCGCGGTTGCTATGAAACAGTTGCCTCCTCCGCCCAGTATAGATATAATATCTTCTATGTCCACTTCAAACATTTCGGCAAGGTTTAGCACAAGCAGGTCGTAGTTGTAAAGTCCGCCGTCTCTTGAAAAGGACGAAGGACTGTGTTCCTTGAACAGTATATGCCTGCCGTCGGGTCCCCACCACATCCGTCCGTCCTGGTATCCTTCCGTAAGCTGGGTAACCTGCCTTGTCTCTATATTTATTATGTAAAGGCCGTTAAAGTCGGAACCTTCCAGCCACTTCTTGAAAACCACCCACTTTGAGCCGGGATGCCAGCTGTGGGGTCCGCACGTCCATTCTCCGTCTGCTGTGGCGTTCGGAATGCCTTCCACGAGCAACTGCTTGTTTGTTCCATCCGCGCGCATAATCCAAAGGTCGCTGGTATCTTCTATTGTATCCTCGTTCCTGCGGTGGTAGGAAATCCACTGGCCGTTGGGGCTCCATGCCGCCCAGTTCTCGCAGAAATCACCAACTTCTTCCGAAAGCATGACAAGCCCGCTTCCGTCCCTCCTTACCTTGTATACTCTTGAGTATCCGTCATCATTGGTGTCCGCGCTGAAAAGTATCCACTGCGAATCCGGGCTCCAGCTGTGCTTGCTGCAATTCCACAGGTCGCCGGTAACCTTCACCGGGTTGCTTCCGTCGATATTCATCACCCAGATGTCCTCATCGCAGGTGCGGAAGGCAATCCTGGTGCCGTCCGGGCTTACAATGGGTTTCTGCTCGCAACCTCCCGTCACAGCTCCGCCGTGCGCCTCGGTAAGGTTCTGCTGGTTGGAACCGTCCACGTCCATTATCCAGACGCAGGCTTCATCATCAGACAGGTCGTATCTCTGGAAAACTATCTTGGTACCGTCTGGGGTGAAATTACCGTGGCTGTCGCATGTGGCATTGTTGGTCAGCCTCTGCCAGTTTGTCCCGTCTGCCTTGATGATGCATATTTCGCTGTTTTGGTATATATCTGTTCCTATTCGCGATTGGTAAACAACCCACTGCCCGTCGTAGCTCCACGGGTTGACTCCCCAGCAGGGAATCCAGTCGCGTTCGCTTGCCGCAGGGGTGGCAGGGTTGCCCGGAGTTAACTGCAGAACCCCTTCTCCCATACCGTTGTCAATTACACCCAGCATTCCGTGGTCTATCGCTGCCTGACTGCCTGACGCCAGCAATATGAAAGCAGAAACAAGAATCAACGCCAAATTTCTCTTTTTACTTAAACTGAACATTTATTATCGCCTCCTTTAAAAAAAAGTTTCTGTTCGGCTTCCCTGAACTTTCAGCATTTGGATAATAATATTGCGTATTTAAGCGTGTTTTCACCTCCTTGAGATATTTCGCAGTTTTGATAATTATTATAGAAAATCTTTTTTTTTGTCAAGTTTTAGTCTTTTCTTTGCCTGGGGACTTCTTTTCATGGTTAAAAATCCCCAGCTTAAGAAAAAAATAGTTCTAAATACCCTGCATGATTCTTTTTGCAAGAACGGAAGGAAGCCCTTTTTCGATTATCTTGCACCTTGTTTTTTCCAGCGGGTATTCAAGCCTGTGAATTGTTACAAGCTTTTTGTCTTTGTCATATATTGCAGCGCAGGCGAAAGGAAACCCGTCTCTCGGCTGTCCGACGCTTCCCACGTTCACTATATACCTGTGGCCGTCGTCCATGGCAAGTTTCATGCCTCCTCCGAAATCTGGAAAGATTGTTTCAATTTTCCCTGTAGATACATCCTGCATAAAACCTCCCGGCATATGGGTATGGCCTATGAAACAGAGTTCTCCTTCCAGCAGGGGAAATTCCTCTTCCGCCTCTTTGTTCCGGGTTAAATACCTATGAAGCGGTTTGGAAAGGGATGCGTGTACGAAAGTTGCGCCTTCCTTTTCTGCTTTTACAGGCCATCCGTTTAGCTTTTCCATGCAGGCAGGAGAAAGGTTTTTTGCGGTCCATTCGAGAGAAATCCTTGCTGTTTCCCTGAGTCCGGAAAAATCTTTCCTGATAAGCGATTCTTCGTGGTTGCCCATTGTCATGACAAGGGCTTGTTCTGAAATAATCTCTGCGCAATTTTCGGGGTCCGGGCCGTATCCCACAACGTCCCCCATAGATACAATAAAATCCGCTTTATTTTTAAGAAAGTTAAGGCTTGCTTCGAGGGCTTCAAGGTTCCCGTGTATATCGGAGAGTATGCCTATTCGCATGGTTATTGGTATATGTAGTATTTCATATCGCTTATCATATCCGAGAAAGAAGAATACCTTTTTTCGGGGTCTTTCTGAGTTGCCTTATAGACGATGGATTCTATTATCCTGTGTTTTACTTTTTGAAGCAGGAATTCTTCCATTACTATGCCGAAAGAATATATGTCGCTTCTTTCGTCAAAGAATCCTTTTGTCCTTTCGGGCGCCATGTACCTGTCGGTTCCACCTGAATAGTCTTTCCTGTTAAACCACTTTCTTACAGGCCTTGCGTAGCCGAAATCTATAAGCTTGAAAGAAGACGAGGAGGGGTCAAAGAGTATATTTTCCGGCTTGATATCGTTGTGTATGATTTTTCTGCTGTGTATGAAGTCTATGGCGTCTGCAATATCCCTGAACATTTCGAAAAATTCCTTATCGGGAGGAATTCCATTCTGAGAAAAACCCTTGAGGTCTTTGCCTGAGATGTACTCCATGAGGATGTACATCGAAATTCCCGTTTTACCGAGCGAGTAAGCTTTCACGATGTTCTTATGTTCAAATTTCCGGAGAATTTTGGCTTCCCTTATGAACATTTTTACCTGGTAAGGTTCCCTGCGGTACGGGTGGAGCACCTTGAGCGCAACAACATTGCCGTAATCACCGTTTCCGTTTGTATCTGTGCACTTATATACGGTTGAAGTGGCTCCCTGCCATATTTTTTCTTCAACCATATAACCTTCCAACGTTTTTCCTATCAGCTTAACGGTGTAATCATGCTGCGAGTCCATAGAACATCTCCTTCCTGTTGATTCCTGAAAACCCATTGGCAATCAACCTGCATTCACATGTCTTGTGATTTTTGAGAAGGAAGGATTAAGGCTTGTCGTGCACTGCTATCAATTATAAAATGGCTATAAATCTTGAGAATATCTTTTTATGTCTGCGGTTTAAGCCTTTTTCCTTCTTCTGTTTTTCCTGCCGTCACCCTGCATTTAGACTTTCTTCTGCCATTATATCATTTTTTTCTGCATATTTCAATTTTTTATTGTTGCGGCTTGAAGGTTATAATATTATAAGTAAAAGATTTGTTAAACATTAAAACATGTGACGGTGAAATATGAACGGCAGATTAAAAAAATTGAAAGGCGTGATATTCGATTTTGACGGGACTCTGGTATCAATACATATAGATTTCAAGAAAATAAAAAAGACTCTGGTTGAAAGAGCGTGCAAATTGGGACTGTGTCTTCCTGATGGCAGCATGCCTATCCTCGAAATGCTGGACTATGTTGGCAAGAATAACGGGAATAACAGGGTGACCGAAAGCTTTATCGCTGATATGAAAAGAATACTTCTTGAAGAAGAAACGAAAAGCGCAGATAAGTCTTTCCCTTTGCCTGGAAGTATAAAACTGATAAAAGACCTTGGCAAAAAAGGCATCAGGACAGGAATTTTTACCCGTAATTGCAGGCAGGCTGTTGAAAAGGTTGTGGAAAAGTTCAGTATACCCTGCGATGTTTTACTGACAAGAGACGATGTCTCTAAGGTCAAACCTGCACGAGAACACCTTGAAAAGGCTGCCCGTCTCCTTGGATTGACGAGGGAAGAAGTTCTTATTGCGGGCGACCATCCCATGGACATAAGGAGCGCCAGGAATTTCGGGGCTCTTTCCTGCGGCATAGTTTCTGAAAATATAAACAGGAGTGATTTTGAAAGGGAAGGGGCGGACTTTATTTTTGACAGGATAGAATATATAGGTTATCTCTTCGGGGTAAAATCGCTTAAGACGGGCAAGCTGCCTAACAGCCTTCTCGGTTACCTGTTGAAAACTTACATGGAAAATGATTCTTCAGTTATAGAGGGGCCGCAGATTGGCGTTGATTGCGCTTTTTTCAGGACAGGAAGCAAAGAGCTTCTTGTCAAAACCGACCCTGTCACCCTTGTCGGGAAGGATACCGGCAACTATCTGGTCAATGTCAATGTCAATGACATTTCTGTCATGGGAGGAGAGGCCAGGTGGTTTCTGTGCAGTCTAATTTTCCGCCGCAAAGTTGCGTTGGACGAGATAGAAGACATCTTTTCCCAGATATCAGACCAGTGCAGAAAACATGGAATAAACTGGATAGGAGGGCATACCGAAATATCCGGTTCAGGGAAAAGCAATATTGCCTGCGGATTTCTTGCCGGCCGGATGGTTAAGAAGAAACATATGAATTGCAGAGGCGTGAAAAAAGGGGATAAAATATTTCTCGTGAAGGAGCTCGGCATAGAAGCCGTGTCGATAATTGCGAGAGAGAAATACGGATGCCTTAAAAAGTATTTCACCGAACGCGCTTTGCAAAAAATGATTAATTCGATAACCGACCCCGGCATATCCATAGCCGGTGAAGCGAAACTTCTCTGGGAAAATTTCAGAATAAAGGTTATGCGCGACCCAACCGAAGGAGGAATATCCGCCGCACTCTACGAAATTGCCGGCAGGTTCAACATAGGAATTACGGTGGAGAAGGAAAAACTGGTCTTCAATCAATATATAAGGAAGCTTTCTTCGATATACGGGCTTAACCCCTGCGGCATTATTTCTTCCGGAAGCATTGTGGGCATAATATCGGCGGCAGATGGTCCCTGCATGGTCAGGTTCCTGGAGGAAAGAGGCATAAAATGCGCTCTTATAGGAGAAGTGACGGAAGGAAAGGGCGTTTATCTCAGGGATGGAAGCAGCGAGAGCGTTTTCCCCGTTTTCGAAAGGGACGAGATAAACAGGATTTAAAGCATAAAATCCCGGCATAAGAGAAGATAGAGGAAGGCAAGAAGTTTCCGTGTTCGGCCCGCCGTTCTTTGCCGTAAACGGAAACAGGCTGCGCCTTTGGCTTCCTCTTCAACAACTTATCATGTACTTACGTCGGAAATTCTGTTTAAAGCGCCTGCTATTTTGATTTTGGGGCAATTATGGTACAATAAATTCATGGAAATACAGCAGAAAAAAATTCTTATAATTGAGGACGAACACGATGTTTTCATGTCCCTTTCGCTTATTCTGAAATCTCACGGATATATTGTTTCAGGAGCTCCGGACGGAGAAGAAGGACTGAAGAAGTTCAAAAAGGAAAAACCGGACCTTGTTATTCTTGATGTGAGCATGCCCGGGATGGACGGATGGCAGGTTCTTGAAAAGATTAAAGCCGGTTTTATCAGCAGAAGAGTTCCCGTGATTATGCTTACGGGGAAATCCGGAGAGGAAGATAAAATAAAAGGATACAGTTACGGAGCCGATTATTACGTGACCAAGCCTTACAACATAGATAAGCTTTTGCCTGTGATAAAGAACATGGTTTGCAGATAGGCCGGTCAAGAAAAAAATGCCTGTTAATCTACCTCCTCAATATCATAAGAAAGAAGCCGAACTGAAAGATGCAAAGACTATTGAAGAAAAAATAGCCGTTTTGGAAGAACTTATTTCAATAGTTCCCAAGCACAAGTCTTCAGAAAAACTCCAGGCCTTGCTCAAGAGCAAAATAGCAAAGTTAAGAAAGGAGAAGTTGAAAGAGCCGCAGGCGGCAAGAAAAGCGGCCATGTGTGAAATTGACCGTGAAGGGTCGGGTCAGGTAGCGATATGCGGGCCTGTTAATTCAGGCAAATCAAGCCTTGTATCGCTGTTAACCAAGGCGCAACCCGAAATAGCGGATTACCCCTTTACCACGAAAATGCCCCTTCCCGGCATGATGAAATACGAAGACATAAAAATTCAGCTCATAGACACCCCCGCTCTTTCCCTCGATTTTTCCGAGAGCTGGCTGGGCGGTTTACTTAGAAAATCGGATGCCCTCGTTTTTATTTTCGATATCTCGTCCGATTTTCTTCTGGATGAGCTGGAGGATTCTCTTAAACTGCTTGAGAAAACCGGGATAAAAGAAAAAGACGGTTTTATCTTCAAAAAGAGGATACTCTGGACGGGAAACAAGACAGATAATACGTCATACCGCGAAGTAAGGGAAATCTTTCTTGAACTTTACGGGGATAAAATACCAGATTTCACGGAAATTTCCATTAAGGAAAATAAAAATACAGAAGGTTTTCCGGAAAAGATATTCGGGCTGCTGGATATAATAAGGGTTTACACTAAGACTCCGGGCAAGCCGCCTGACATGGAGAATCCATACACTCTTGGAAACAAGGCAACCCTTATGGAACTTGCCGCACATATCCACAAGGATATTGCGGAAAACTTCAAGTATGCAAGACTGTGGAGAAAGGGAGATGGAAGGATTGTTATAGCCGGATGGGATTATACGCTGAAGGATGGGGATATTGCTGAAATCCATGTATGATTTTGACTTTTTTCCGGAAAAATATATAATATATTATCGGTGAGAATTACACCCGCGTATACTGAAAGAAAAAAATAAGAGCGAGGAGACAAATAATGGAAAGGAAATATGAAGGATGCTTTCTCTTGACAGCCGGATTATCCGACGAGGAGATAGAAAAAGAGACGGGTTTCATAGAAAAGAACATATCTGAAGCGGGCGGTAAAATTGTAAAGAAAGAACTGCTTGGAAAAAGGGAGCTTTCATATCCCATAAAAAAGAAAACAGAGGCCATATACTTCATTTTCTATTTTACGGCGCTTCCTGAACAGGTGCTGGTTATTAAATCTTCTTTTGCAAGAAGGGAGAATATCATGAGGCACCTGATAATGCAGAGGAAGAGATTGCCAAAGGAGGAGAAAGAAAATGGCGGGACCCAATCTCAATAAGGTTTTCCTGATAGGACGTCTTACGAGAGACCCCGAGCTAAGATATACGCCATCCGGACAGTCGGTTTCGACTTTGGGATTTGCTGTAAACCATGATTATGCAACAAAAGAAGGAAGGAAAGAAGAAACCTGCTACGTGAATCTTGTAATATGGGGAAAGCGGGCGGAAGTTTGTGCCGAGTACCTTAAAAAGGGAAGCCTGATTTTTGTTGAAGGAAGGCTTCAATACAGGAAGTGGGAAACACAGGAAAATGAAAAAAGGTCTACCATAGAAGTATATGTTGAAGATTTCCAGTTTTTGGATAAACCTGCCAGTGCAATACCTCAAAAGGAGGAAGTTGAAGATGGTGATCAAAAAGAGAGTTAAGGTTTGCCAGTTTTGTAAATCGTTGGTTGATGAAATCGATTATAAGGATATAGGAAAAATCAGGAGGTTTACAAGCAGCCGCGGGAAAATTCTGTCAACCAAGGTGACGGGAACCTGTGCCAGGCACCAGAGAATGCTGTGTAAAGCTCTCAAGAGAGCGAGGTTCCTGGCAATGCTGCCCTACATAAAAACATAAGGAGCGTGTGTAAAAATGAAGGTTATATTTTTGCAGGATGTTGAAGGTAAAGCCAAAAGCGGGGATATAAAAGAGGTCCATGAAGGTTATGCCCGCAATTATCTCGTCCCTAAAGGCCTTGCTATTGAGGCGACAGAGCATAATATAATCAAGCTGAAAAAGGATGCAGAGCTGGAAGATATAAAGAAAAACAAGAAGGTCCTCCATGCGAAAGAAACAAAAAACAAGCTCAGAGATGTTTCTGTCACGGTTTATGCGAAAGCAGGCCAGGACGACAAGCTCTTCGGAGCTGTTACTTCTGAAGATATTGTGGAGGCAATCAACCAGCAGACAGGCGTAGAGCTTAACAAGTACCAGGTATTGTTGGAGCATCCCTGCAAAACTCTCGGTATATACAAGGTTCCCGTCAAGTTCAGCGAAGGAGTAACGGGAGAAGTCAAGATATGGGTTGTAAGAGAGAAATAAAATGCCCCCCAAAAAAAAAGATAATCTTTACAATAAAATTCCCCCGCAGAATCTTGATGCCGAAAAAGCCGTCCTGGGCTGCATATTGATAAGCGAAGAAGCAAAGATACAGGCTTTTGAATCTGTCAGGCCGGAGTTTTTCTACAGCGAGATTAACAAAGCTGTATTTCTTGCGGTATGCGAGCTGTTTGAAAAAAATGAAAAATGCGACCTTGTTACCCTGACAAACCATTTGAAGAAAAAAAATCTTCTCGAGTATGTCGGGGATGTAGCATACCTGACTGAACTTGTGGAAATGCTTCCTACCGCAGCCAACATTGATGAGTATATTAAAATAGTGAAGGACAAGTATCTTCTCAGAACCATCATAGACAACGCCACGCGGATTATAACGGAAGCTTCGGGCGAACCGGAAGAGATAGATTCGTTCATAGATAAGGCGGAAACTTCAATTTTTGAAATAAGCCAGCACAAGTCCGGCAAGAATGTTTATGCCCTGAGCGAACTGGTTAAAGAAAATGTCGAAAAGATAGAAGATATACATAATAAGAGAGGTTTTGTCACGGGAATTTCTTCCGGATTTGTAGACCTTGACAAAATGACTACCGGATTTCACCCTGCTGATTTCATAATAGTTGCTTCAAGGCCTTCCATGGGAAAGACTGCTTTTGCCTGCAATGTTGCCCTCAATATGAATTCAAGCGTTAATAAATATCCCATTCTTATATTCAGCCTTGAAATGAGCAAAGAACAGCTTGTCCACAGGATGTTGTGCTGCGAGGCAAAAATCAACCTGATGAAGTTGAGGCAGGGCATGCTTTCGGACCAGGATATGGGCAACCTGCTTCTCGCAGCCGGGATGCTTGAGGAAATGCCTGTTTTTATTGACGACACTCCCCAGCTTAATGTCTTCGAAGTGAGGGCAAGAGCGAGAAGGCTGAAAGCCAGTGAAAACATACAGATGATAATCATAGACTACCTGCAGCTTATGAAGAGCAGGAACAGGGCTGAGAACAGGCAGCAGGAGATAACCGAGATTTCTGCTTCGCTCAAAGCACTGGCTAAGGAATTGAATGTTCCTGTTATCGCCATTTCCCAGTTGAGCAGGGCGACAGAACAAAGGGAGAACAAAGAACCTTTCCTTTCCGACCTCAGGGAAAGCGGTTCACTCGAACAGGATGCAGACCTTGTGCTGCTTCTCTTCCGCGAGGATTTTTACAGGAGGGATGAAGAGAAAAGCAGCGACGTTGCGAATGTAATAATAGCAAAGCAGAGAAACGGACCGACGGGAAAAATTGAGTTGACATTCCTGCGGGAATATACCAGGTTTGAAAACCTTTCACACAGGGAATGAAGAGCTTAATCATTCTGCCGCAAAAAGCCGGGAGCCGTATGGAGAATAAACAATGAGAAGTTTTGTGGAAAAACTTGGAAATAAAACTATCATGTCAATCCTCTATTTCGGCTCGCTTTCAGTTCTCACTTTCGACTCTTTCAGGCACATAGTTGCATCGAGGAAAAGAGGCAACCTATTGAAACATATTGACAGCATAGGTATAGATTCATTTCCGCTGGTGGGCATTATATCCGCTTTCATAGGAATGATTCTTGTTATGGAGACAGCTTATACCCTGAAGAAATTCGGAGCTGAAATCTATGCTGGAGGCATTGTGTCAATTTCGATGATACGTGAACTCGGACCTGTTTTTGTAGCTTTCGTTCTTGCAGGAAGGGTAGGGGCCTCAATCGCCGCCGAGATAGGAAGCATGAAAATTACGGAACAGGTTGATGCATTGAAAATGCTTGCTGTCGACCCTGTTGCATATCTTGTAACACCGAGAGTCCTTGCCGGGATTATTTCTCTCCCTTCACTTTTCATTATAAGTTTCTTTCTTTCCATACTCGGCGGATTTATAGTAGGAGTTTTTATCGTGGGGATTCCTTCCGGAATGTTTTTGTACCAGTGTTTCAGGTTTATTACATTCAAAGACCTGTTTGTGGGCTTATCAAAATCTGTCGTTTTTGCCGTGGTGGTCATAAATGCCTCTTCCTATGAAGGATTGAGGGCACAGGGAGGAGCTGTTGGAGTGGGCAGGGCTGCCACAAATTCTGTTGTAGTGTCATTTTTCCTTATCATTCTTGCCAACCTTCTGCTTACAAGCATTTTTTATTTTATTTGAGGGCAGAATTGGGAGCAGGCTATATATGGATAATATAATAAAGGTTAGAAATCTCAGGGTAAGTTTAAATGGAACCGAAGTCCTGAAAGGCATAAACCTTGACGTGGTAAAGGGCGAATCTCTTGTTATCGTGGGCAGTTCAGGCTGCGGCAAATCTGTTCTGCTGAAGACTATACTGAACCTTATCGGGAAGGATGACGGGCAGATATATCTTTTCGGTGAAGATACCGGGAAGATGGATGAAAAGAAAGTGATGGAAACCAGGAGCAGAATAGGAATGGTTTTCCAGAATTCCGCCCTGCTGGATTCCCTGAGCGTCTGGGAGAATGTGGGGTTTTATTATCTGTACCATACCGATTATTCCGAGGAAAAAATAAAAGGCATGGCCGTTGACATTCTCAGGGATGTGGGAATGGAAGGAGTTGAAAATCTTTTGCCCGAACACTTGAGCGGAGGGATGAAAAAAAGGGTTTCCGTGGCCCGCGCCCTGATATCAAAGCCGGAAATACTTTTCTATGACGAGCCCACTACCGGCCTTGACCCAATTACAAGCGAAAGCATAACAGGTCTTATCAGGAGCATTCATGCCAGGTTCAAGACAACCGATATAACAGTCACTCATGATGTGAAGCTTGCTTCGAGGATATCTGACAGGATTGCCCTTATTGACGGCGGAGTGATAGAAGATTTAGGAAGCTTTGAAGAATTGAAAATGACCAGCAGGAATCCTATCGTCCGGAGTTTTATAGATATGGGAGCTGAAAATGACAAAAAACAGATTTTCAATTGAAATCAAGGTTGGAATTTTCGTTCTCGTTACGGCATTTGCACTTCTTTTGTTCATTATAACCCAGGCAAAAGGCGGCAGGCGCGGAGGTTACGAAATTTCGGCGGCGTTTGACTATGTGTCGGGTTTGGAAGTGGGTTCTCCCGTGAGGGTCAGCGGGGTAAGGGTCGGCGAAGTTAAGGGCATAGAAATTGTCTATGACGTTGTTCCAAAAGTCCTTGTCAAAATGAAGATAAGGCAGGATGTAAAGATAGCAAAGTACAGCAGGATAACAATTCAGACACTTGGCATCATAGGAGAAAAATATATAGAGATTGCTCCGAGCCACAATACCGAGCACGTTAAACCTGGCGAGTTAATAACAGGCGAAAATCCCCTTTCTCTTGAAAGGATAGCCGATGCGGGACAGAGCATCGTTGTGAGGTTGAACGATATTCTCGGGGATATCAGGAACATAACAGGGGAGGAAGACCTCCAGGGCAATGTCAGGACGTTTATAAAAGGGTCTGCATCCGCAATCGAAAGCGTGGATAAGGCTTTTGAAAAAATCGAAAAGCTTTCGGAAGAAATTTCAGATACAAACAAAAAGTTGCAGGATCTTATTGTAACTCAGGGTCCAAAGCTGGAAGAGCTGATAGAGAATACCAATTCCCTTGTTGTATCAGGCAGGAGCAAGATGGAATCTACGATGGACGAAATAAAGGCCCTTGCAGTTGAAGGAAAAAAATCCGGCGAGATGTTCACCGAGGTTGCCGATACTGCAAAGGAATTCCATGCCGTTGCTTCCAAAATGCAGTTTTTGATTGCAGATACGTCAAGAGAACTGACAACGACTTCTTCTGCCATAAAGGAGTTTTTCGGGAAGCTTCAGAATGAAGGGCTTCTTGCAAAGATAATGAAAGAGGAAGAGCTTGTAGATACCATAAAGGACGAAGTGCTGCTCCTGCAAGATGCAACCAGGCAATTTAGCACGACAGCGGAACAAATCGGCGTTTTCTCGGTAGAACTGAATAAACTGCTGTCAAGTATCAATGAAGGAGAAGGAAGCCTGGGCAAGGTATTGTACAGCGATGAGCTTTACAGGGAAATCATGGATTTTGTGCGGGATATCAAGGAAAATCCCTGGAAGATTTTAATCAGGAAAAGAAATATATCAGATGAAAAAAGGTGATAAGAGTATTTTTGCCTGTTCCGAGTGCGGGTACCAGACGGTGAGGTGGCTGGGAAAATGTCCTGAATGCGGCGGATGGAATACGTTCATGGAAGAATTTGCCGGGAAATCAGGCAGGATATCTTCTGGTTTATCGAGTCCTGAAAAAATTCATGATATAGAAATTGAGAAGGTTTCAAGGGCGGCTACGGGTATAGGGGAGTTTGACAGGGTTTCGGGAGGAGGTGTTGTCAATGGAAGCCTTGTCCTCATGTCTGGAGAACCGGGAATAGGCAAGTCAACGCTGCTTTTGACTATTTCAGGCAGGCTTTCCGGTCTCGGGAAAAGGGTTCTTTATATAAGCGCCGAAGAATCGAAAACTCAGGTTAAACTCAGGGCCGAAAGGCTTGAAATTTCCTCTGAAAATCTTTACCTGCTTTGTACTACAGAACTGGTATCTATAAAAGAGGCTCTCAAAAAAGTAAAGCCTGATTTTGTAATTGTTGATTCGATACAGACAATATTCGACTCTGATATTCCTTCAACGCCCGGTTCTGTCACACAGGTGCGGGAAAATGCCAATTTTTTTCTGAATTATTCAAAAAACAGCGGTTCCTCGGTTTTCCTTATCGGGCATATAACAAAGGAAGGCGTTATTGCCGGTCCCAAGCTGCTTGAGCATGTCGTGGATATAGTGCTCTCTTTTGAGGGAGAGCCGAGGTCCAATTTAAGAATACTGAGGGCGTCAAAAAATCGTTTTGGTTCAACTGCAGAAATAGGTGTTTTCAGCATGGAAGAAAACGGATTGCAGGAAATACCCGAAGCTTCTTCGCTTTTTCTCCCTTCCATGGGCGAGAATCTGCCGGGTTCGGTCATTTTTCCCAATCAGGAAGGTTCCAGAACATTGCTTCTGGAGATTCAGAGCCTTGTTGCCCCTTCTTACTATGGAGTCCCCAAGAGGTCCGTGATAGGGATTGACTATAACAGGGTTTCCATGATACTGGCGGTGCTTGAAAAGAAAGCCGGCTTCAACTTCAATTCCTATGACGTATACTGCAATACGGGAGGAGGTTTAAAGATTTCGGAAACATCATCGGACCTTGCTGTTGCCATATCCTGCGTATCTGCTCTTAAAGATATACCGGTGCTGGGTAATTCCGTATTCATGGGAGAAGTTGCGCTGACGGGAGAAATCAGGCATGTTGCCCATCTTAACAGGAGAATAGGAGAAGCTGAGAGGCTTGGATTTAAAAAGGCAGTTATTCCACATTCAAACCTTGCAGATGTGAAGGGAAAGACCATTTTGGAGGTAATTCCTGTCAAATGGCTCAAAGAAGCCATTGCTTTATCTATGAATTGCCTGTAAAATTGTGATTCTGCACTTGCATTTTATTTGTTATGGAGTAAAATATATATACCGAATTCGGAATTTGCAAAAGAAAGGAAAAGGATTAAAGAAATGGGAATATATATAATTAGGGCTTTTTTTGTTCTCTTGAGTACTTTAACAGGATATTACCTTGTGCCGGAGAGCAGATTTAGCGGAGCTCTTGTCGGATGGATAGGTTCCATAGCTGTTGTGGGGATAGAAATTCTGATTGAGAAAATCCCTATGAAAAAATTGATTCTTGCGGTAATGGGCCTCATTGTAGGCCTTATAACTGCCAATTTGATGACAAATTTTTTCCTGCTCATTCCTATTGACAATCCTGATGTAAAAAACTATATGAGGTTCGCACTCTACTTCGCCTTTTCTTATATAGGCATAATGTTCGGGCTTAAAGGTATGGAAGAACTTGGATTTTTCTTCCCTGCAATACACGGAATAAAGAACAGGGAAAGGCTGATTGTTATCGATACGAGCGTGTTGATAGACGGCAGGGTGTACGAACTCGTAAAAAACGGCTTTATTTCACATGCCCTGGTGATACCGAAATTTGTAATCAAGGAGATGCATACCTTGTCTGACGCTTCAAGCGACATAAAGAGGCAGAGAGGCAGAAGGGGGCTTGACGTTCTGAATAAGATGAGGCATGACGGCAAAATAGATGTGAAGATATATGATGCGGACTATCCTGATATTGAAGAGGTTGACACGAAACTTGTCAAGCTTGCCGCCGACCTTGGGGCGGATATTCTTACCAATGATTTCAATCTTTCGAAGATTGCAGAAATCCAGAATATAAAAGTTCTTAATATGAATACCCTTGCAACTTTGATGAAACCCAGCCTGATGAGCGGAGAAAGCATTTCAATCAAGATAATCAAGGAAGGCAAAGAATCGGGACAGGGAGTAGGGTATCTTGAAGACGGAACCATGGTTGTTGTTGAAGATGCCTCAAAATACACGGGCAAAGTAATAGACGTAGTGGTTGACAGTACTATCCAGACTTCCACTGGCAGAATTCTTTTCGGGGTCGTGGGAGGAGTTGATAAGGGCCATGACAGGCACAATTCCAATAAGAGAAGATAGAAATCTCTGTCTTGCGGCTTTTTAAAATGGGAAAAAAGAGCAGAAAGAAGTTGTTGGTTTTATTCCTTTTCCTTTTTACGTTTTTGTTTTTTTCCTTTTTGGTCAAAATTTCCGAGCATATTATTATAAAGAAAATTTTCTCGGCTTCCTCAGGCACCGTCAAAATAAGTTCGATTTCAATGAGATTTCCTTCTATACTGGCAAAAAAAATAAACGTATATACTCCTTTTGTGTCTTTTTTCATGAAAGAATTAAGGGTGAGGCCTGTTTTTACAAGGAATGCGTTTGCTTTTACCGGTCCCGGGGACATAATGATAAGGGAGAAGAAGAGAAGTATCTCGATTAAAGGTTCAGCAACGGGAAGCATCAAGGGGAAGACGTTAAACATAAGAACAACGGATGTAGTAATAGATAAGGTAGGCAGTCTTGAAATAAAAGGACTTCTTGAAAACTGGGGGAAAGACAGTATCAACGCAACCATGGAGTTAAAAGGGATAGAGGTTGATGAGATAAAAAACATTTTTGATTTGAAGCTGCCTTTCACAGGGCGCGTTTTCGGTAAAGCGGATTTTGAGTCTGACGAAAAGGAAAAGTCAAAAAAAATAAAATTCGACGTGAATATAAAGGATATAACCACGTCGGAAAAAGGCAGGTTCGATGCTTTTCTGAAAGGCTTGTATGACATAGCAAAAGGAACAGCAGAAATTTACCAGGGAAGCCTTCTCAGCCCCTCGGGAGGAAAGATTTTTTTCAGCGGCACTATAGACAGGGAGAAGTTTAACCTAAATTTTGAAACTAAAGAAATGGATATAGAGGAATTCCTTAAACTTCTGCCGGAGGAAATTAAGTCAAAATATAATCTTGCAGCGAAAGGCGGCACTGCCGATATGAATGGCTTTGAGGTTGAAAGGATAAAAAAAAACTTCGGTTTGACGGCATTCTTTCCGTTCACATCCCTGAAATTTCATTTTACGGCTTGACACTGCAGAATTTCCAGCTTGATATCCCCGAAAATGTTTTAAGTTCTGACAGCATCGATTATAAGATGCTTTCTTTTTCCGGCATCGAGAGTAATTTTGACGGAGAAATGAAAGGGGAAGGAAAGTTCTTGTTCCACAGGGGCAGGGGCAGCATCTCGTACCATTTTGTCAACTTGTTTGAAAATCCCCATATTTCTTTTCAATTCAGTATCAATGACATGGATATGGCAAGTTTTGTAAGCAGTTTGAACAAGGATGTATATATTTCGGGTATCATGGATATTGAAGGCAAAGGCCATATTGAAGGGAAAAGCCCTTTTCTGGAAATAACGTTCAGGTCTAAAGGAGCAAAAGGCATGAGGCAGGTAATGAATTTCGGAGCAGTGAAAGCCATATCGTCTATTGCGGGAGGCAGTCCCGTCAAGTCCTTGGGCAGCTCCAATTTTTCCTACAGCCGTATCGCCGGAAAAATTACGATAAGAGAAGGGTATCTTACATTGGAAGGTCTTGCAGGAGAAAGCAAAGGTAAACAATTCCTGGTTAAAAGCGGGATTTTCGGCGGTATTAATCTTGCAATTGACAAAGACACAAACACGATAAAGATAGAAGAACTTGTCAGGACCATAAACAAGCAGTTTGGCTCAGGATTGTGAAGCTTGCCCTGGGAAATCTGAATTTTCTCAGTAAACCTGGTATGTTCAGCTTCCAGATTGCAAAATTGCGGGTTTGAATGAATATATATCGGCAAAGTCAGCAGAGAAATTTTTTTCAAAAACTTCAGGATTTCCTTCGATCCATTGTTTTTCAATGCAAGGTATACCGTTTTTCAAGATGACCCAATCTGTCTTTTTTGTTTTCAATCCCTCATGCCACAATTCATATGAAGGGTTTTTCCTGTAAATCTGCATTGCTTTTTCCAAAGAAAAAGCCACTTTTTCCATAGGGTATTCATGCACGTGGATAGTCTCAATACTATTTACCGACTGGTAAAATACACTATTTCTGTATTTCTCGCCGTAAAAAGGATAAATCAGAAATTCCCCGACATATGCTATGTTTTTCGGTTCACCTGAATTTTTCTGTACGAATTCCCATAGTTCTGCCTCTTTGCCATAAAACATCTTCCATTCTTCGTGCTTGATATTCCTGTACCTGTCCGAAGTAAGGAGAAGGTTCCAGCTTACAAGTAAAAGAAGAAAAATTGAGGGCAGTATAAGGGCCGGCAAGTATCTTTTTTTTCTGAATGGAAAAAAGAATGCAAGAAAAAAAACAGATGCAAGAAAAATAGACTGGATAATTACCTGCGGAAAAATCAGATTTTCGGTTAAAAAGAGACCGTACAGAAGAAACGGGGCAAAGATGATTTTTTTGAGGTATTTGAAAGGATATACAAGCGACATAGATAAAAGCGGGTATACATGGAAAAGGTGCCTTATCTGGTAATATTCGGGAGGTATGGCCACTGCGTAAATGATTATGGACAAAGGAATCATAAGAAAAACAAGGAAGAGTTTCTTATCCTTGAGAAAAGAGAGCGGCAGCGACACAAGCAGAGAAGAAAAGAGCATCAAGGATAAATATTTTGCAGGGTCTGCGTCAGAAACAGGTTCTGCAAAAAGTTTCACAAGATGCCTCAGCCCGTTTAAGAAAGTCTCTTTCCCGTAAAGGAAAATGCCTTTAAAAAGATTATATCCCATGAGAGAAATGTCGGCGGGAAAGAAAGGATTGCCGGTCGCCGCAAGGTTTCTTATGTATGTGAAACATCCTGTGAAAAGAAAAAAAACCATGCTCAGGATAAGCATCTTTGAGGAAAGACGCCCTTTTTTCTCAAGGAAAAGCAAGGGAATAAGAAGCAGGAGATATATCGCAACAAAATTCTTCGTGGCTATAAGCAGGGAGGCCGATAAAATTCCCAGCGGCAGGTATTTTTTCTTTTCTGAATAAAAACAGTATAAAGCAGAAAGGAAAGATGCTGCCATGATAAGGTCTACGTAACACAGGAAAGACTGTTTCATCACCGGCTTTATCGCGGCAAATATGCAAAAAAGGGCAATGCATAATATCTCGGGGAAGCTGTTTTCCCTTGCAAGCAGGTACAAGGAAACAGCCCCCATAAGCATAAAAGGAAGTTGTGTGAACTTGTAAAGGTATTCCATTCCGGAATAGAGTGTGAAGAGGTAAAGTATGCTGCCGCCCTGGGGATAGTAGGTCATGGAGATATCTGTAAAAAATAAAGGGACCAGTCTGATACTCCCTGCTTTTGAAAATTCCACGGCAAAAGGCAGATGGTAAAGAAGTCCGTCAGTAGTAAAAGGCGGCAGGGGCATCCTGTAATAGATGTTAAGAAAAAATGCTGCAGCGATGATTGCAAAAGGTATTCCGTAAAAAGAGCAGAATGTAAATCCAGTCCCGGGGTCTTTTCCCAACGGGCTAAAAACAGGCTTTTTTACCAGTGCATAAAAGAGAAGAAAGGCAGAAATGGCAAGAAAAGCAATAGTGATATAGAAAGGATGCAGTAATCTGATAAGGCCCAGGAGTGTAAATATTCCCGTTATCTGAGAGTAGAAGAAAATCAGGGAACTCAGAAAAAGAAAAGCTTTGTTTTCCTTTTTCCAGATGAATAACGAAAAAAGAAGGCTGTTGAATACAAGTATCAATATCCATGCAATCCATAGCGCGAACAATTTTTCCCCTGTCTTACGCCTTTCATTTTATGGTTATCCCGGCATATCCGACAACCTGTGAATAATCCCTGTTTTTATATCCGCTCGTTGTATAATCCACAAGTTCTGTTTCCTTTGCCCCGAGTTCTTTGGATGCCACGATAGCTGCTATCACGGGTCCGTACCCGCACATGGAAATGCCCCTTTCAGCAATATTTTGGACCAACATATCTTCATCAAGAGCAAGAATGGCATCTATCGCAGAACGGTCTTTTTCTTCAGTAACCTCCTGAGATTCATAATGGTTCATGTCTGAACTTGCTATTATTGCGACATTTATCTTGTTTTTGTATTTCTTAACCACATTTGCAATGGATTCGCCTATTTCAGGCCAGGCAGGATTATCCATGAAGCCTGAAAGTGTTATGGGAACAATTTCTGCTTGTGGATTCAAAACCTGGATAAAGGGAACCTGCACTTCAAGCGAATGTTCCTGAACGTGGGCAATGTCGTCATGTTCGAGATAGCGGCTTTCGGATGCCAGTTCATCAGAAATTTCCCTGTTTATTTTTATGTTTCCGAGAGGCGTGTTCCAAAAATCCGAATCAGAAATCGCAAACGGTTCGCCGTACCCGGTGTGGTTGGGGCCGATAAGGATAATGGTTTCGGGCATGATAATTCTACTGTAAACCATGCCGGCGGTTGCACCTGAAAAAACATATCCTGCATGGGGACATACGGCTGCTATGCATTCTTCTCTTACTGTCTGGCTGTCAAGAAAGCTTTTTATGGATTTCAACAGATTTTCCCTTGTTGCCGGGTAAAAATAACCTGCCACTGCGGGTTTTCTGATTTTATTCATGCTTGGCTCCCATCGAAGTTCCATCTTCTTTTTCTCTGTATGTTTCCATTATCATTTTTATTTTTTCTTCACTCTTTAGAAACGATTTGACAAGGCGCGGGTCGAAGGTTGTTCCCGATTCCTGCAAAAGCAGTGATTTGCTTTCTTCAAAACCCATTGCTTCTTTATAAACCCGCTTTGAAGAAAGGGCGTCGAATATGTCTGCAATGGCTGCTATTCTTCCATAAAGAGGGATACTGTTTCCTTTAAGGCCGAATGGATATCCTGTTCCGTCATATTTTTCATGATGGTATAAGGCTATTATTTCGGAAACCTTCAGGGTTATGGATTTGGAGCCTTCGAGTATTTTTGCACCGAGAACAGGATGTTCTTTCACTATTTCCCTTTCCTCGTCCGTCAACCTGCCAGGTTTGAGAAGCACTTTGTCAGGTATGGCTATTTTACCTATGTCGTGCAGAGGCATGGCGTTCTTTATCAGCTCGATTTCATTCTCTCTAAAACCTATGTTTTCTCCTATTATTCCGGCATATTCGCTTACCCTGTGTATGTGCATTCCTGTTTCCCTGTCTCTGTATTCAATTGCCACGGAAAGCCTGAATATGCTTTCAAGCTGCGTATCTTTCAAGGTAATATTCAGTTTGGCGTTCTGGATTGCTATGAGAGACTGGAGGGTAAGAGAGCTGATAATCGGAAGGTCATCTTTTGAAAAGTGTGCGTGCTTTGAAAAAGGAGCATATTGTTTGTTGAAAAAGATTCCAAAAACCTTGATGGTCGGGTGGAATATAACAGGTATCAGCATCATGTTTTTTATGTCATATTTTTTCAGGCCGCTTGACAAAGGTATTTTATTCATTATCACCGGTTTTTTTTGTTCAAGCGATTTGTTGATTATTTTCTCAACCTCAGCTTTTGAAGTTAAATCTCCCTCCTCTGCTATAACCTGGTATTTCCTGGAAGCTGAACCTATTATCAGCGCTCCGTATTGTATCCCGACCGAGGACAATATGGTCTTGAGGGTTATCTCGGGGGTTTGTTTTATTAAAGCTTCTCCTTCAAAACTTGTAAAAGTTTCTTCCCCCGCGTCGTCAGAAAATTCGGCAGGGCTCAGAATATTGGTGATTTCTTTTTCAACGTCCTTCAATACGTTAATTGCGCTTTCTTTCTGAAGCAGTTTTTTAACTGCAGTGAATAAGGAATATATAACCGAACTGAAATAGCATGAAAAAGACAAGACAAAAAAAGGAACGGCATCAAAGAACAATCCGCTGTTTCTCATCGAGTAAAGGGAAAAATATGCTATGGCGCCTCCGAAAAAGAGGAGAAGAAAAGTGTTTAGTGCAGTCAGGGATGTGAAAATCGTAGAGCCCATAAGTACAGCCCAAATAAACAGGAGCACGATAATGCTGTTTTCCCCCATCCTGTATATATGTTCTCCGGTAATGACGTTATGGATACAGGATGCCTGCAGTAAAACTCCGAATTGTGTGCCTGCAGGTGTAGGAATGAGGTCTGCATTTTTAGCTCCGACTATGGTTTGTCCTATGATGATAACCTTGTTTTTGAACCTGTCTTTTTTATATTTGCCGGCAAGTACATCTTCAAAAGGGATAAAATATTTTGTTATTTCTTTTTGGGAAAGCATTCTTATGTATATGCTGCCGTCTCTGTTGATGGGAATGTTTTTGGCAGAGAACCGCAATGTTCTCGGATAACTGAAACTTATATCATCTCTTTTGTTGTAAAGCCTTGCAATTTCGAGGGAAATCTGGGGGTATTTTCTCTTTCCGTATTGTATGAATGCGGGAATTCTTCTTACTATCTGGTCCTTATCTCTCAGTACATTTATATGACCGATGGATGCCGCTGCCGCATTGAATTCGGCAGCGCTGCTTCGTACTTTGGGTGCGATATAGAAAACACCCTGTCTGTCTTCG
>DAOQVZ010000010.1:0-31647 GCA_035341815.1 bacterium | reverse complement strand
AATTTCGCAATATTTGTTAACGGCTGCAGATTATCGGAAAAAGGAGTTTCTTACGGGTTGAAACAGCTCACGGGTCAGCAAAAATTTAAGCTTTCCGACGAGGGGACATACGTAGTGCTGGGTCCTTTCGAGGGAAGTATGGACATCCTGCGGCTTTCTGATACCGTGCGTTATGCCGGGGATTTTGTTCCCTCAAAGACAGCACCTGAGGTTGACAAAAACACCAGGGCACTTTTTCTTTTTGACGGCGATATGAAAGGCGTATCGGCTTTTTCAAAAGAACCGGTTGAAGTCAGGTGAGGAGACACATGGAAAAAAACAGGTGCAAATAGTTTCATCGTGCCGGATATTCATTGTGGTAAAGACATCTGTTTAAGGATGACAATTCCGTGATTTCCGTCACACTGGAATGGCTCACACCGGCTGTCAGTTTTTAAGGAACTTAATAAAACCGCCGTTTTCAATTCTCCAAACAGACCCTCCGGTGGGCACCCACACGACCCAGCCGCCCCTTTTCCATACGCCTAAATTGAAACAGAGCTTCTCTGCTTCCAAAGGGTCTATTCCAATGGAGGCAAGGGGTATCTTCATTTCTGAAGTCCATTCGCCTGTTTTCTCATTTATAACATTAACCTTGTATTCAATTGATTCTTCAAGAGACGTTACCTTGCTGAAAGTCATTTTGAACGGGTTCATTACCTGGTGCTTTCCGTTGAAATAACCCCACACGATATATATGGGGCCCGTCGGCATATCCTCCATCCACCAGCCGCTGCTGTGAGGACCTGTCTGTGCTTCAATTGATAACTCAAATGCAGGACTGTGTTCCTTCGCACTTGCAGGCATTTCTTCTTTCCATGGGTCGGGCTCATGCAGGGTGGCAATATACAGGTATTGCCTGTCATAAAAAAGCCATGCGTAGGATTTTGGCCCTTTCTTGTCTTTTGTCATATGGTCTCTTTCCATCAGCATTGCTTTATTCCTGCTATCAATGCCGGGCCATTCTGTTTTTCCCAGCTTGCCGTCTATTAAAATGGGGTTCTTCCTTGCTGAGACGCCATACTCGAGCGGAGGGTTGACCCTTCCGAGCGTTCCCATTGTCATCTTCACTTCTCCTATGGAGCTCCAGTCTGACTTGTAATATTTTCCTATATCCTCTTTCTTCCTGTTTATGGGCCAGCTTGCCCTCATCTCATCCCTGTAAACACCTATATTATCCATTTCCACCGGTTCGCATCCTGTAACCCCGTATACATGCGAACCCGGCCTGAGCCTGAAATTCATGGCATCTCTTTCAACGAAAAGAGGGTCTTTACCGTCCCAGTTGTCTTTGAAACGGGTAGTCGCAAGGGTGCCTCCTCCAAAAGAAATAAATCGTCCGCCCGTATTTACATTACGTTCTATTATACTTCCCTGTATTTTTCCCCATACCGCGGGTTCTTTTTCCATCATGCCTACCAGCGGTGGATACCTGTTACTCCACGGGGGCTGTTTATAGTTCATGCTTTTGAGCAGCAACGCCAGAGAATTTGTAAGAGATAGATTGGGCCCTGCGTCAATATTGCCGTCCTTGCAATAAATGAGGGACCTGTCTCCCTGACCGATAGCATTGCCCTCACCCTCAATAAAGATGTTGTTTGACAGGTAGTTGCCCGGCTGGGTGCTTGATATCCCCTGGGGAAACCTGTAAAAAATGTTTTTTTCTATCACGAGACCTGCGTTTACCGCGTCTATATGTATGGCGTTTAAACCGTGTGTCAGGTTGGGTGACGAATGGGTGCATATGTGGTGGAAAAAGTTGTTTCTTATCACTGTTCCCCTGTTCATGAGTGCCCAAGGCGAACCGTATATATACATTGCTCCTATCTCTCTTCCTTCATGCGGGGCGTCGTGAAGTTCATTGTATTCTATGACATGGTCGTTTGCATTAAAGTATACCACCTGGTGTGGACTGTCATGCATCACGTTATGGGAGACCCTCTGTCCTATACCGTTTATTTGTACAGCCTGCCTGTATCCTCCGTCAAACCTGTTAAACCTGTATATGTGGTTATTTTCCACAAGATGTTTTGCGGGTATGAGCTTTTGCCTGTCGCCCCCGTCGAGCGCTACGCCGCCTTCTCCCACGTCGTATATGTCACAACCGATTACCTTGTGTTCCCAGCCGCTGCCTATCTTTACGGCAAACTGTCCCGTATTGCGTATGACGGAAGCCGCAATCATGTTATTCCTTCCGCCTTCGATTTCAAATCCGTGAGACCTTCCACCTTCAACGGTCAAACCGAAAAAAACTATGTTGGAAGCGTTATTCATTTGTATGAGGGCTTTTTCGTGTAAAGTCCCAACAATTTCGCTGCCTTCAAGCTTGCCCGGCGGATAGAAATAGAGTTTGCCGCTTTCCCTGTCAAGATACCATTCCCCGGGTGTATCGAGCTCGCTTAAAATATTATAGGCAAAATATGGTTCGTTAGCAGCTATGCGGTCGCCCACGCCATAGTTAGGGTCACGGCGGTTGAACCGTGGGTCATCCGCAACGTATATTATTTTCTTGTCCGTATCTATGGAGGTCACCTTTAGATGTTTCATGAAAAAAGGGACTTTCGGCCCCATGTATCCCTTGAGCCAGATTTCCTTCTCTTCCTTCCATCTCTCCGGCCTGCTATCAGAATATACAAACTTGCCTCTCTGGTACGGGGTATTTCGCGATACATAATCTCCCTTCGGGTTAACCAGTCCGGCAACCCTGAGCCATCCTTCGTTTGGCCATCTCGCCAGCCGCATGATTTTCTTGTTGCAGATAAGCTCCATTGCCGCCGGGCTTGTAGGTCCGTCTCCCCTGTTTACAAGCCTGCCATAATCGTTTATTCCCGCCTCTTTTAGGTCCGCCACCCAGACTTTGCCGTGCGCTTCTTCAGAAAGCATTCTTAACACGGCAGGGTCGGTAAGAGGTTTAAAGTTATTTATTTGCACTCCGCCTATGATTCGTGCTTCTTCTCCCTCATAGCTCCTGTACACGACCGGAGAATTTTCCGCCCCTGAATCTTCATTTGTAAATATAACGGGTTGTGATAAGAAGTAACTTCCGCCCCTCAGGTAGACGGTTACGCTTTTTTTATCTTTCAATTTTCTGACTTCCTCCTGCGCCCTTTTCATCGTGTTAAAAGGTTTTTCTTTTGTTCCTGGATTATCATCTTTTCCGAGAGGTGATACGTACAGTACATGGCCCGGACTGTTGACCCATTCGAGAAGTCGTTTCTGCCTGCTTTTCTCAATTGTTCCGTCAGTTAATCCTTGAATGGCTTCCAGCCTGTCCCGTATCTCAATCCTGTTGCCGTCGTTGGGAAAAGGCAAAGATTCTTCCTTTATAAGCAGGTCTTTATAGATTTTTCTTGCTTCTGAATATAATTTTTGCGCTCTGAAAGTGTCGCCTGTTTTCATTCGGGATGAGAATTTGTGGAAATCTGTTGCGCCTTCTGTTTTGCCCGCTGTTTCATAAATCTGTCTCGCCCTGTCATAATTCTTTTGTTCAAGATATACATCCGCCTGTCTGAACAAGCCGTAAATGCGGAAATAGTCCGTCAGTTCCGGTATGGAAAAAATCTCCGCAAAAGTCCTGTGAACATTTGCATAATCTTTTTCAAGGCGAAAGCTCTCGGCCGTGTTAAACAGGGCAAGCTCCCGTCCGTAATCAGGAAGCATTTTTAATTTCTCATACTCTCCGCGGGCGTTTTTATGGTCTCCGGCGGCCGTAAATGCGTCTGCCCGTGTGAAAACTTCCTCCATGGAAACGCCTGCCGGCCCCTTGCTAAGCTCGCCTATCTCCGCCGCCGTAAGTGCCCTGTTGTATATGACAACTTCGTCTATGTCAAGTATCAGGGCGCCCATACCCATTCCTGCATACCCGAGCTTGAAAGAATTTGCAGCTGTAACGGGGATATATTCCTTGTCATACGTTTTGCTTGCGGCCAGTTCCCCGTTCATGTATAATTTCATTTCCTTACCGTCCCATGAAACAACCAGGTGCTGCCATGTATTGTCAGGCATGGGAGTTTTTGCCGTCGCGTTTGAGCCTGCCTTGTCGCTGCCTCCTTCCCCGCCAATGGAAAAGGTTGTACTCGAAACCGGTTCATAGGATGTAATTACGCGCCATCCACGCCTGAAACCTTCAACGGATATTATATGTCCGCGGGTTATGTTGACCCGTGGTGGCGGTTGACTCCCCTGTCCCTGCCTTCGGAACCAGACCTCTGCGGAGAATTGCCTGTTTTCCACGTTGAATGAAGGCCCCTGGTAATAACCGCGGTCAAGCCTGATTGCCTTCTTCTCCTTCCACCTTCCTTCTATTACCTTCAGGTCGTCATATACCTGTTTTGTGGTCCTGTCGGTATAAGGAACAAATTTCAATTCGCCGCCCTTTCCGCTCAAGTCATATATTAAGCTTTTGCTGTCTTCGACATTTTCAAAAGTATAATACCTTGCGACCGAGATATCCTTCTTCAGTTTTTCCCTTCTTTCAACCCATTTCTGGTACCCATGGCTCTGGCCGTTCAATGCCTCAATTGACAGAAGAAAAAAAAGAAGCAAAGAAGCAATTCCTTTTTTCTTGATTTCCATTCGGACCTCCTTTCGTGCGGATTATGGGAAGTTGAATAAACGGCTGTTTTAAATATCAGTTTGTTTCGAACGGCATCTTCAAGAGAACTCTAATTAACTGAAACAATCAATTTTTTAATTATAGAATACCTTCCTTGAAGTGTCAAAAAAAGAAGGTTTCGTGCTTTTATTTGACAGAATGCATCCGCTAAACTAACATAAGTGTTAATTAAAAGATTTCTGCAGCTGACCTGATACAAAAGAAAATTGCGGAGGTTGAAAATGTTTGTCAATTTGAACGGCAAGAAGATGTTTTTTGATGTTGTGAATGAAGGGACAAAAACTGCAAATGACGGCAGGAATTCAATAAAGCCGGCCATGTTTGCCCTGCAGGGAGGACCCGGAATGGAACATGCAGGCATGAAAGCCATAATGGAGCCGTTTTATGACCTTGTCCAGGTTGTTCTCTTTGACCAGCGGGGCAGCGGTTTATCAGACCCTGTTTCTGAAAAAGACTGGTCGATTGAACTCCTTTCAAAAGACATAGAAGGACTCAGGAAACATCTCGGTTTTGAAAAAATCATCCTTTTGGGAATATCTTTTGGAGGCATGCTGGCAATGGATTACGCAATCACATTTCCCGATTCCGTTTCCAAGCTTATACTTGCAGTTACCGCCCCCAGCCGCAGGAGTTTTGAAGAGGCATCAAGGTTCGCTTCCTCTCTTGAAAATCCAATGCTCAGGGAAAATGCCTTCAAGGTTCTTAAAGGCAAAATGGAAAGCGATGAGGATATGAAGAAAACCCTCTCGGTGCTGACTCCCCTATATTCGAAAAGGAGGGCTCCGGAAAAAACTTTGGAAAGTCTCAGGCACGTAAGTGCAAACTCGTTTGTTGCCAATTATTTTCTCAGCGGCAGAAGCGGAAGGTATGACCTTGAGGACAGGTTGTGTGAAATCAGTGTGCCAACACTTATCATGGGAAGCCGTGAAGACTGGATATGTCCCATATCCCAGTCAATGATAATGAAAGAAAAAATACCCGATTCACAACTGGTGGTTTTCGAAAATAGCGGCCATGAGATATTCGAGGATGAAAAAGATAAATGCATATCTTCCATCAGGGCATTCTTAAAATAGGCGATGTAGACGAAGGACCGTCCTTCGTTTTTACAACAGCGAGGACAGAAAACAAATGGACAAGAATAAAAAAATTATCTTTAATAAGATAGAGATGTTCAATAACCTTAACGGTTCTGAAATAAAAACTCTTTCCCGTTATATATCTATGAAAAAGGTTTCTGCAGGGACCATCCTTTTCAGGGAAAACACTCCCCATACGGATATCAATGTCATATACGAAGGGGAGGTTGAATTATTTAAGCTTAACCCCCTGGGGTCAGAGAAAAGGCTTGCTTACCTTATAAGCGGCGACCTGCTGGGAGAGGGGGCGCTTGAAGACGTTTCAATCCATTCGACCTCGGCAAGGACATTGAGCGATACAAAGTTATTGACGGTAAAAAAGGAATTCTTCAGGGATAATACTTCTGCCGCCTTTAAGGTGGTTATAAACATTGCAAGGAGCATATCCCGCAGAATAAGCATCGTTACCAGCCGGGTAATCGATACGAAAGTACAATATGGAAGCGGCAGTACCAGGAAAGAATCCGACCTGCTCGGCGAGAGAAACGTACCGGAGGCAGCATACTATGGAATACAAACCCTCAGGGGACTTGAGAACTTCAACATAAGCGGCCTTACGCTCAATTTTTACCCACTGCTTATAAGCTCAATTGCAATGGTCAAGATGGCTGCAGCCAAAGCGAACTACGGTCTCGGATTGCTTGAAAAATCCCTCTGCGGCTCAATTGTTAAAGCCTGCGACGAAATCAGAAAAGGAAAACTGGACAGCCATTTTACAGTCGACATGATGCAGGGCGGTGCCGGAACAACAACGAATATGAATGCAAACGAGGTAATTGCCAATCGCTCCCTCGAAATAATGGGTCGTGAGCGGGGAGAGTACCAGTACTGCCATCCCAACAACCATGTGAATCTGTCGCAATCAACGAATGACGTTTATCCCACGGCAGTCAAGATTGCAATTATCAACAGCAACCAAGCGCTTCTTGAAACCCTTCGGGAACTTATCTCGTCGTTCAGGGAAAAAGGCAGGGAGTTTGCCTCGGTTATCAAAATAGGGAGGACCCAGCTGCAGGATGCTGTCCCCATGACTCTCGGACAGTCCTTCGAGGCTTACGCTGTGACCCTTGATGAAGAAATATTGCGGCTTGAGGAAAATGTGCGCCTTTTTCTTGAAGTCAACATGGGTGCGACCGCAATAGGCACGGGTATCAATTCGGACCCCGAGTATGCAAAAAAAGTGGTCAGGCACCTGAGGGAAATAACAGGACTCAAGATAGTAAGCGCCAGCAACCTCATTGAGGCTACCCAGGATGCAGGGGCTTTTGTCATGTATTCATCGGCCCTTAAAAGAACGGCAATAAAACTTTGCAAAATCTGCGACGACCTGCGGCTGCTTTCTTCAGGTCCGAGGGCAGGTTTTAACGAGATAAACCTGCCTCCCATGCAGCCGGGTTCTTCCATCATGCCTGGGAAAGTTAACCCGGTTATCCCGGAAGTCGTCAACCAGATTGCCTTCAAGGTTATCGGCAACGACCTTACAGTGAGCCTGGCGGCAGGAGCCGGCCAGCTTGAGCTGAATGTGATGCTGCCCGTTATTACACAAAGCATATTCGAATCGATAGAAATGCTGAAAAACGGAATGGCTACCCTTAAAACAAGGTGTATTGACGGTATCACTGCTAACAGGGAGCGTTGCAGGGAGCTTGTTTATAACAGTATAGGGCTTCTGACGGCGCTCAATCCGGTTCTCGGTTACGATGCAAGCAATAAGATTGCAAAGGAAGCCCTCGAGAATAACAGGGGAGTGTACGAGCTTATACTGGAAAAGAAACTTCTCAGCAAGGAAAAGCTGGATGAACTTCTTCTTCCTGAAAATATGATTGCTCCCAAAAAACTCCAAAAAAGGAAATCCGTTAAGAAAGGAACCTCGAAAAAGGTCCGGGAATAATTGTCTCCATGTGCAAACATTTTTGCAGAGACAAAAAATGGAGCCATTTGAAAAAATCGAAGTTATTTATACGTCTTCTAAAACCCGTGTGCTCGCTATTCATATCTCTTGAGATGTTACGCAAAAGAAAGAGCAGGTTATAGAATGCTTTCAAGGCGTGTCCAGTTCATCTTTTTCTTGTCGGCTGTCAGGCGGTGGGTCAGTCGTCCTTTATGGCACATGACTGCCGCGTGTAAAGGTTTTTTCTGCCTGACAGCATTTTCAAATCCCAGGTCGGCAAGAATCTCTACGTAAGGAAATGTGCCGGCTGAAAGCATTGCGGAAGAAGTATTGGGGACAAGCGATGGTATGTGGTCGCAGCTATAGTGGATGATGCCGTCAAACTCATAGCTTTCCTGCAGCCTTTCGCTTGACACCGATGTTTCTATCATATCCCTGTCACAGGCAGTTGCATCGCAGAGTATGCTTCCCTTTTTCATAGAGGCAAGCATCCTTCGGTTAATCAGGTATTCCATTCTTGATTTTGGCATATCTTCACTTCTGACTGCGCAGTTCAGAACGATATCGCAGGTTGGAAGTAACCTTGATATCTCTTCTATCGTATTTGAAGGATTAACTGTATCAAATGGGATTATCTTCCTGTTTTTTTCTGTAATCTTCCACAAATCTCTGTCGATGTATCTGAAGGCATTTTTCTCAATGTTCCCGGTATCTTTTTCTATGACTGTTACGTGTATGCCGTTTGCCAGGAAAACTCTCAATGCGTTGGTGCCTATTCTTCCCATGCCTGTTATCAGGGCGGAAGGATCCGGTATATCCTTAATGAAACCAACGGGCAGCTTCCCTTTTTTTTCCATGAGAATCTTCATGCTCTGCAATGCAAAAAGAACTCCCGTGATTTCGCTCATGGGTTTCAGAAGTACAGACTCCCCTTTTTCAATAACCCATTCGTACGCGATGGCGGTGACTTTTCTTGAAATTATCTTCTCTATGTTTTCAGCGGATATGTTTTCATCAAAATGGAGAAATGTAAAAAGTATCTGGCCATTTCTGAAATTACCGTATTCCGATTCGAGCGGACATTTTACCTTCAATATCATGTCTGCATATTTGTAAAGTTTTTCCCTTGATACTATTTCTGCTCCTTTTTCCATATACATGGAATCGGTGAAGCCTGCCATGTGTCCTGCGCCGGACTCAACCATTATCCCGTGGCCTTTCCTCTTAAGTATACCTGCCTGTCCGGGGAGAAGTCCAACCCTGTACTCCTCTGTCTTTATTTCTTTTGCAACTCCTATTATCATTGTTCCTCCATTATATGAAGCAATATTAAATTCGCAATTTTTCGTTCTCGAAATTATTATATCACAAGGGATGCAAAGACTGATATTAATCCTCATAAGAAGATACTACACGCAAGATTATTTGCCAGATTGAAACATGGTAATGTTAGTTTGACCGGTTTGACATGGAAAGGGCTCATGTGATAAAGTTTTAAAACGCATGTAAAAAAAAATACGGAAAATTTGCAGACTGCCTTGATATGCGGTTTCGGAAAACAAATGAACGGGAGAATACAACAGATATAAGAAAAGGATTAAAAAAATGATTAGAAAAGATTTGATTGAAGATGTTGTTTATAAAACTGGACTGAACAAGACCATTGTCAAAGAGGTAGTGGATACTTTCCTTGAAACGCTTGCGAAATCTCTTTCCGAAGGCAGTAGGGTGGAATTGAGGGGATTTGGAGTTTTTGATATAAAAAAAATGAAAACTAAAAAAGCAAGAAATCCAAGAACAGGTGAAACTGTTATTATTCCTGAAAGAAATAAGATAGTTTTCAAAGCGTCAAAAATCTTCAAGAAGTAAAAGCATTATTTTAAAACGGTATAGGGGAAGATTCCGGTTTTTGCCGGTAAATGTTAAGGTAATAGTTAAGCTTATTCGGACTGTATCCGCCCTTATAATTCTGCCATTGTCCTACAACGTAATAGTAATAAACTCCGAGTCCCAAAAGAACCAGTGAAAGGATAAAAATAAGAATTCCTTTTTTCTTATTTATCTCGTCAATTATCAAAGCAAGAAAGAAACCGAGAAAGCTTAGTCCAATTATTATCAGAGCCGAGATATATCCCATTTCAAATTCCATTATTCCTCCTAATAGTTTATATTATTTTACTCCCCAATTTCATATTTTACAAATCTTTTCACCCGAATGTTTTCGCCGAGCTTTGCTATTTTGGAGTCAATGTATTCCTTTACAGTCATTCCTTCTTCTTTAATGTAAACCTGTTCAAGAAGGACGTTTTCCTTGTAGAAATCTTTAAGTTTTCCTTCTACTATCTTTTCAACAACTGCCGGCGGTTTACCCTTATCTTTGAACTGTGCTTCTATTATTTCCTTCTCCTGGTCTATGATTTCCTGGGGTACTGATTCCCTGTCAACCCAGGAGGGATTGGACGCTGTAATCTGAAGAGTAAGGTTCTTGACCAGTTCCTTAAACTCCTCGTTCTTTGCCACGAAATCGCTTTCCGTGTTTACCTCTATCAATACTCCTATCTTTCCGTTCAGGTGAACGTAGGCGCCGATAAGTCCTTCCCTTGTTTCCCGCAATGCTTTTTTCTGGGAAGTCAGCATTCCCTTTTTCTTGAGAATTATAAGCGCTTTTTCAATATCTCCGCCTGTTTCTTCAAGGGCTTTCTTGCATTCTATCACGCTGATACTTGTGGATTCCCTTAATTGTTTAACCAATGATAAATCAACCTTCATTACCGGTCTCCTTTTCAGATTTCTCTTTCACAGTTTTTTTATTTGTTTTTATCTCGTTCTCCTGGACACTTGCTTCTTTCTCGGCAATCTGGGCGGCATCGGGAGTTTGAAGAGCTTCCGTATTCCCTTCTATTACACACTCCGAAAGCTTCTTCAGTATAAGGTCTATAGATTTTAAACCGTCGTCATTTGCAGGGATGGGATAATCAACGAGTTCCGGATTGCTGTTAGTATCTACAATCCCAACTATTTGGCACCCGACTTTTTTGGCTTCCCTTATCAGGTTGTATTCTTTTCTCACGTCAACTACAATAATTATGTCCGGATATTTTGTTATGCTTCTAATCCCTTCGAATTTTTTCAAAAGGTCTTCTTTTTCTTTAAGTAGAAGCGCAGCTTCCTTTTTCGTGTACAGTTCCAGTTTTCCGTTCTTTTCAAGCTCTTCTATTTCTTCGAGCCGGGCGATTCTTGTCCTTATCTGATGAAAATTCGTAAGGGTGCCGCCTATCCATCTGTAGTTGACATAAGGCATGCCGCAGCTTAAGGCAGATTCCTTTATTGTCTGCTGGGCATGTTTCTTGGTTCCTACAAAAAGAATTGTCTTTTTCGAGACGGCGGCTTTTCTTAAAAATTCGCCTGCTTCTTTTATCTTTTGAAGGCTTTTTTCAATATCTATTATATATATTCCCTGCCTCTTTCCGTAAAGATATTTCTTTATTCTCGGGTCGTACTGGCGAGTCGGATGTCCGAAGTATACGCCGTTTTCCAAAAGTTCTTTTATTGTGACTTCCATTTTCCCCTTTCTTTTTTGAAAAAATTGTTAAGTTGTTATTATACCATTTTTACGAAATATGCCAATAATTTTAACTGAAAAAAAAATTCGTGTCAAATAAAATTGAAATCTGCCGATATAAATTATACAATTATTGTAAATCCATGTAAAGACCGGCATACATCTTCTAAAAGCCGTCCATAAGAAAACTCGAAGGGGTTCATCTATGAAAAGTGTCAAAGAATACATGATAAAAGGAATTCCCCTGCTCCATGAAGAATCGTCCATGAGGGAAATCCTTGAAATATTTTCAGGTTCCAACCATAATATACTGCCCGTGGTGCGCGAAAATGAAACCCTGGCTGGTTTGATAAGCATTGAGGAATTGTTAAATGACCTGCTTTTCTCAAAAGAGGATATTTCAATCCTTGAGAAGATGTCTTTTTTTGCGGATTTCTTTTCTGATGTTATTGAAAATATTGATTCCATTTCTCCTCTTGTTCTTGCAAAAGATATCATGCAGGGAAACGTCTTTACGATAAAAGAAAGCGATTCCATGATAAAAGCGGCTGTTCTCATGAAAAAAAGAAATGTTCACAAACTGATAGTGGTAAACGAAAAAAACGTCCCTACAGGTTATATCTCAAGGAATGAAATCTGCAAAGCCTTCCTGATGTGAAACTGGCGAAAAAATGGATATAAAAGCAATAATCAGCATAAGCGTTTTTGTTGTAAGTTACCTTTTCATAGCCATAGAAAAAGCCCCGAGGGTTTACGTTGCCCTTTCGGGTACTGTTGCACTTATTCTTTTTAAGATATACACACCCCAGGAGGTCGCTCTCTATGTTGATTGGGAAACCCTTGGGTTCCTGTTCGGGATATTCATATCGGTCAAGATTGTTGAGCAATCCGGTTTTTTCAACTATTTCGCACTTCTGGTTGCCAGAATGCTCAGATTTAACACCCTTAAAATATTTATATTCTTCCCTCTTATGGCGGCTGTAATGGCGGGGTTTATAGATTCCATCAGCGTGATTGTTTTTCTTGCTCCTCTGACTTACGCTTTAAGCAGGATATTAAAGTTCAATCCCGCGCCCTATATAGTCGCTGAAATCTGCCTTGCCAACATCGGGGGCGCGGGCACGCTTATGGGCGACCCTCCCAACGTGATACTTGGTTCCATGTTCCATTTGGGTTTTACGGATTTTGTAAAGCACAACTGGATAATCAGCATGAGCGGTGCATTGTCAGCGATTTTTGTATTTTACAGGATTAACAGGAAGGAACTTGTAAAGTTAAACCAGAAGCTCAAGAAAGAAGAATTGCAAAAACTCGTGCCTCGCGAGGCGATAGAAGATACTTTTCTCATGAAGGCCGGATTAATAAGCCTTATGTCAACCGTATTGCTTCTTGTTCTCAGAGATTTCATAAAAGAAAAAATTCCGATAAACATAGCCCTTTCCAGTCTTATACCAGCTTTTACGATACTTACCTTAAAGGGCCAGAATCCCAAGTTAAAAAACATTATCAGGGAAATAGATATAGAAACGCTTCTTTTTCTTTCCGGACTTTTTGTCATTGTAGGAGCCCTCGAGAAAACCGGAGTCATGAGCTTGCTGGCAAATTCCGTGAGCGGTTTTGCGGAAAACGGAGCGAAGATGGCAGCAATCCTTTTTTGGGGAGGAGCAGTCACAAGTGGATTTATAGATAACGTTCCGGAAGCGATAAGCCTTGGATACCTGATAAAGAATCTTACCCCATTTATTTCTTATTCCTTCACGCTTCTCATATGGGCTGCCAGCCTGGGACTGGACATGGGAGGTAATTTCACTCCCGTGGGAGCAAGTGCAAATATCGTTGGATATACATTCCTTGAAAATCACAAAATTAAAATGGGATGGAAAAAGTGGATTGCATTATCTTTTCTGCCCACAATAACGGCACTGCTGGTTTCATGGACCGGCTTATTTTTGAAATACAAGATAGGATTTTATTAAAAGAATTCCAAGTGTTATGGCTACTGCGATGAGGTTGAGGTATTCCCTGTTTCTGTTCGCCTGCAGCCATGAAAAATTGCCCGTGAGATTCGTCCGCAGCGAAAATTTTGGAAAAAAAGCAGGCACATTTTTCCTGTAATCGAGATACGATTTTCCGAACTTCTCATACAGGTATCGCTCTTCCGACAATATGGCAGGCAAATACGTCAAAGGATAAAATAAAAGAAAGTAGACAAGCACGGCAGGATGCATTGAAGACAAAGTAAATCCTGCCGAAATCAGGAAACTTCCCATGTAAAGGGGATTGCGACAAATACCGTAAATCCCTGATACTGTGAGTACCTCATTCTTCTTTATCGTGCCGGCAGAAAGATACCTGAGAAAAACTCCCGCAGCAATGAAAGGCAGACCTGCCGCTATATGCATTTTCCCGCCTCTGCCTGCAATAATAACCAGGGCGAAAAAGAGCCATCCGAAAGTAGTTCTTTTAGCTGCGATTTTCAAAAGTACACCAGTTCCATGTCTCCCCATAAAAACATCTCCGTTCCTTTTATTATAAGTATTGCCTCTATAAAAGGGAATTTTTGAAGTTCCTTTTCAAAAAATTGCTGTTCTATCTTGCCTTTAACCAGATTTCCGAAATGCGTTGCAGCTCCGTCAGAAAATGCAGCCGATTTGCTGATTACCGTTACAGCGTCAGCGTTGCCGTAGCTGAAAGAATGTCCCACAGTCCCGCTTGACGTGGCTATGCCATATGGCATAGCCCTTCCATTCAATCTGATGCCTATCTTCATGGAAAAAGGAGAACTGCCGGCATATATCCCGGCAGTAAAATCGTTTTTCACTCTTGCATATATATCTCCGCCGTTTTCTATGAAAAAATCCCCTTTTTCCTTAAAAACATTTTTACCTATTATTTCGGCGATTGCGCCTGCAACTGATGCCATTGGTCCTGTTTCAGTCATTTCACCGGATAAACACATGATACGTATGATTTCATTTTTGTTCTTGCATGCCAGGGGAGAAAAAGACGTCAGGAATTCAGGATTTTTCCTGATATAATCCTTTATGATATCCCTCTGTTTTACAACTTCTTCCTTTATCTCTTTTGACAGGTTTTTTTCTGATAATACGAGCAAGTCGGTTTCCTGGATTTTAACGGGGTAATTCTTAAGTCCTGAAGATTCAATAATGTCCCTGTAAAATCTTTCTTTCAAATTGATTTTATTCATAACAGGTATCTGCTGTATTCACTCTTGATTTTTCCCTGCATTTTTCTTGCTGTAACGTGTGAGGAAGAATCTTTTATGCAGATTTCTATTGATTCTTCTGAAATATAAGAGGCGAAAATTTCCATCGCAAGTTCATTGAATTTCCCGTCTATCAAGGCTGCCATTCCGGGCATTTTACATGAAGTCATGAGAAATTTATCTTTTCCTGCAAGTCCTGGCAATTTCATGTTCTCCTCTTCGTTGCGGGGAATGATTAACTTGGTTGCTGGTGAAATTCTGAAATGCCTTCCCAGCTGCAGCAAAAGGTAATCATTGCGCGACGCGCCGGGCTTGTGTTTTATCAAATCTTCCAATCTTTTGCAGAAGCTTCTTTCCGTAAGAAGGCAGCCTCCGGCCGGAGCATGGTAATACTTGAGCTTTTTTTCACGGGCAATTGCAAGCTGGGCGGTTCTTGTTTTTCCTTTGACAGCCAGCAGTCTGTTTCTGTCTATAAGCCCCTTTGATTCGGCTTCCGTAACATTGAGAAGCCGTGCCGACAAAGGCCGCAGGATTTTTCCTGAAAGGGAAGCTTCTTTTTCGACAATTTTTAGGGCCTTCATGGTTTGGGATTTTCCTCTCTGTCCTACGACCTCGCCCGTAAAAATGAAATCTGCGCATTTTTCTTCCATGACTTCCCTGGCTTTTTTCAGCATGTATATATGGCAGTCTATACAGGGATTGATATTCTTCCCGTATCCGTAGCGTGGATGTTTTATCAATTCGATGTAGTCATCGCCCGTTTCAATGATTTTCAAATCAAAGCCGGATGATTGTGAAAATTGCCTGATATTGAGAATTGTCTTTTCTCCGAATCCCGAGACAAAAGGCGTAAGCACGTATACGCCGGTAACTTCAAACCCCTGTTCCATGACCAGGCTGACGGCTATCGCGCTGTCGAGGCCTCCCGAGACAAGCCCTACCGCTTTCTTTTTTTTTTGCATCTGTTTATTATAACATACGGCCGTGCAATCATTGTTGACCTATTGAAAGCCGCATTATATAATTTAAGAACATAAAATTAAGAATTTAAAAAGAGGTTAAAGATGAAATACATGTGGGAAGGAAGGTTCGCAAAGAATACAAGGCAGGATGTTATAGATTTCACGTCTTCTCTCGATATTGACAGGCAGCTTGCTTATCATGATATAGAGGGAAGTTCTGCGCACTGCAAAATGCTTAAAAAAGCAGGAATCCTGACTTCAGCAGAGGCAGGTAAGATATTGAAGGGGCTGGAAGCGGTAAAGGATGAGATTGCTGACGGAAAATTTATTTTCATAGAATCGGACGAAGACATTCATACATCGATAGAAAGGCGTCTGGTGGAATTAACGGGCAAGACGGGAGAAAAGCTGCATACCGCGCGTTCAAGGAATGACCAGATTGTCCTTGATGAAAAGCTTTTTATCAGAGAAAAGGTTAAGCTTATTATTGAAAACATCCGGCTGCTGCAAAAATCCATGCTTTTAAAAAGCGAAGAAGTTTTTCCCGCATTGATGTCTGCCTACACCCATCTTCAGCAGAGCCAGCCCGTGTTGGTCTCCCACTATTTTCTCGCATACATTGAAATGCTTGAGAGGGACAGAAGCCGAATGGAAGATGCCCATAAAAGAAATGATATACTGCCTTCGGGAAGCTGCGCATGCTGCGGAACTTCCCTTGATATAGACAGGCGTTATATGGCCGAACTCCTCGGCTTTTCCCGAATTTCAGCCAATAGCCTTGATACAGTTTCTGACAGGGATTTCCTTGCGGAAACATTAAGCGCATGCGCGACAGTCATGGTCCACCTGTCCAGGTTTGCCGAGGACATGATTATATGGAATACAACGGAGTTCGGTTTTATCGAACTTCCAGATGAATACTGCACGGGGTCAAGCATAATGCCTCAGAAAAAAAATCCGGACATACTGGAGCTTGTCAGGGGCAAGTCGGCTTCCTGTATAGGTGCACTGACTGCCATTCTGACTCTTCAGAAGGGCCTGCCGCTTTCCTACAACAGGGACCTCCAGGAAGATAAGAGGGCAACCTTTCACGCAGTTGCCGACACACTTGATTCTCTAAAAATAATGTCAGGTTTGACCGCGGGGATAATGTTCAGGAAAGAAAGGCTTTACGCTTCCATAAACGAATTGACCATGACAACTGATATAGCCGAGTATCTTGTCAGGAAGAATATGCCTTTCAGGGAAGCGCATGCCGTGTGCGGAAGAATAGTTCGTTATTGCATGGAGAAAAACAAATCCTTAAAATCCATGGGGATGGAAGAATGGAAAAGTTTTTCTACTCAATTTTCTCCTGACATTAAGGAAATCCTGAGTTATGAAAACTCGGTTAAATCAAAAAAATCTTCAGGAGGCACTTCACCCGAACTGGTGAGAAAGGAAATCAGAAGATGGAAGAAAAAAATAATGATGTAATATTTGAAGGATTTTTCAGTTACAGAAAAGGCCAATTCCATGTTGAAGAAGCAGATGTCAGAGATTTGGCCCGTGAATATAAAACCCCCTCATACATTTACAGCAGGAATTTTCTTGTATCTCAGATAGAGAAAATGAAAGAGTCCTTTGCAGCCATGGATACCCTGATATGCTATTCGGTGAAGGCGAACTCGAACCTGTCGATACTCAAAATTATGAAGAAATTCGGTTACGGGGCCGACGTCGTTTCGGAAGGGGAGCTCAGAAGGGCCTTGCTTGCCGGATTTAAACCGGACAGTATTGTTTTTGCCGGAGTCGGAAAGAAGGAAGAAGAGATTGAATACGGAATAAGGCAAAAGATAAACTGCTTCAATATAGAGAATGAAGATGAGCTTTCAATGATAGAGAAATTAGGGAAAAAACTTAAAAGTAAAGTTGTCTGCAACTTGCGCCTCAATCTCGATATAGACGTCGACACGCATCATTATGTAAAAACATCCAGGAAAGAAACGAAGTTTGGAATAGACCTGGTGAAGGCGGAAGAAATCCTGAGGCGCAGGGGAAATTACAAATATGCCTTGATAAAAGGGTTCCATCTTCATCTCGGCTCCCAGCTGAAGGATGTTTCGCCTTACATTAAGGCTCTCGAAAAGGTTTCGGAATTCTCAAAAAGAACAGGTTTTTACCCGGAAATAATAGACCTTGGAGGAGGGTTTGGAATAGCCTATTCGACGAAAGACAAGGTGATGGACATATGCGAATTCGGCGGCAGAATAACCTCTGCCATAAAATCCATGGGTGTAAAAAAACTTATCCTTGAACCCGGAAGGTTCATAGTGGGAAATACGGCCGTACTTTTGACAAAAGTACTTTACGTAAAAAGGAGAGGGGAGAAGAACTTCATCATAGTTGACGCTGCAATGAATGACCTTATCAGGCCTGCTTTTTATGGCAGCCATCATGCTATCCTGCCTGTTGCGGTGAAGGGCAGGGCGGATGATACGATAAAAGCGGACGTGGTTGGACCCATATGCGAGACGGGAGATTACCTCGGGAAGGATATCGACGTGCCCGCGGGGATAAAGAAAGACGATTTTCTTGTGATAGCAAGCGCCGGCGCATATGCGTTCAGCATGTCTTCAAACTACAACAGCAGGCTCAGGCCTTGTGAAATTCTTGTTGACGGGGGAAAAATATCTGTCATTAGAAAAAGGGAAAATTACAGTGATTTATGGAAGAGTGAACTTTGAGAAGTTTTTGCTTTCATAAGTAATCCTGTTTGCATCTATAATAAAGACTTCCACGCCATCAATTTTATCTGCAATCCGAATGCTTTTTTTTGCCCCCAGGACAAAAAAGGCCGTGGCAAGTCCGTCAGCAATGGCGCAGTCGGGGGCTGTAACTGTCACGCTTACCGGAAAATCCTGGACGCTTCTGCCTGTGGCGGGATTCACTATGTGTCCGTATTTTTTATTTTTTATTGAAAAATACCTTTCATAGTCTCCCGATGTTGCAACTGCAAAATCTCTTACGGAAATTTTTCTTATTATGCCGTTTTTTCTGAAGGGATTCCTGATGCCTATCTGCCAGTCTTTGCCGCCCGGGTTTTTCCCGAATGCGTATATATCTCCTCCAGCGTTTACCATCCCGTTTTTAACACCTCTGTCCTTAAGCCTGGTTATTGCCATGTCAACAATATATCCTTTTGCGATACCTCCGAGGTCAATCATGGATTTTTCCGGGATTTCTGCGGTATTCCCCTTTATTTTCACTTTTTCCCATCCCACATGTATGAGAACATCCTCTATTTCTTTTTCGGTTGGGGGTCTGTTTCTTTTCTCCGCAGTCCTGTAGAGTTCTGTAATCGGTTTGCAGGTGATGTCAAATGCCCCTTCGCTTATACCGCTTATAAAAAAAGATTTTTTGAGCAGTAAAAGAGTCTCCTGTGAAAGGGCTGTTTTTTTCTGCCTGTTCAGGCGGCTTATTTCGCTTTCCTCGTCAAATGATGAGAATAATTTTTCGAGCTTCCTGATAAGTGAAAACGTTCCTTCAAGAATTTCATCTCCATTTTTCGTGTCTTCAATTGTAATTGTCACGAATGTTCCGGCGGCAGTTTCCTGCCTTGACAGGTAACTGCCTGAAGCTGATGGCGCCGCGGCAAGAAAAAAAGAAAAGATTCCAACGGTTAAAGTTATTAATTTCATTTTACCCTGGGAAGAATTTTTCCCATAGAATGGAACAGGAAGCAATTACATCCCGATTTTCAAGGCATTTTTTCATGCCTGACTTTCTCAGTTCACGGGCAATTTCTATAAAAGTTATCGTGTTGTTCACGGAGCGCTGGAGTGCTTTAATTCCTTCTTCCCTGTAGGGAAAAACGTCCATCAGGTACCATCCGTCATATCCGCACGAGTCAAGCCAGTAAAAAAATTCAAGGGTTTCCCAGAAAGAAACGGTGCCGACTATAAGGTCGTGGTCGTAGTCCCTGTAGTTGTCGTTCAGATGAACTTCGAAAAGCTTGCCTTCCCGCGCAAGGAGAACAGCCGCCTCGGCGGGATTTTCGCCGGCCACCAGGCTGTGTCCGAAATCTACCACTCCTCCGACGTTGTCCATCTTGATTTTTTCAAGCACATGGAGCAGTATTCCGGCATTTCTTATAAAAAGGTTGGTGCGCGGCTCTTTGGGTTTGTATTCTATACCAATACGAATATCAGTGCGGTGTTGGGCAATCTCCCGTATTCCTTCTATCAGGAAAGTCCATGCCTTTTTGTAATCAGCCTGGAAGGGGTAGTCAAAACCGTCCTGCCCGGGCCACAGCAGAACGCTTTCTGCCCCGGCAATGGCTGCTGTGTCAAGTGTTTCCATGCATAGTGCGACAGCTTCCCTTCTTATTCCGGGGTCGGGAGAGGATATGCTTCCCTGTTTCCATTTCCTGTCGGGATATATTCCTGCTTCAACGGTGCATATCTTCTGCCCTTGTTTCCCGCAGAGTGATTTTATGGAAGGGATGTCATTTTTGCTGAACTGGTACGGATAATCGAGCGCTATGCCTTTCAATCCCTTTACCTGTCCCGCAAGTTTTATCTGTTCCTTTAGGGAAAGAGATTTGCGGTAACCTTCAGCCACGAATCTTTCAGAACAGGGAGTGAAAGGTGAAAAACCGCTTCCTATCTTGTATTTGTTCATATTAGATTACTCCATTTAGAAGCCCAGGTTCAAAAACCTTTATTGCGTTAATGCCCAGTATAAGTTTTTTTTGCTCATCTGTTACAGGAGAGAACATTATCCGCGGAATGAAGCACATGGGGTCGAACCATGGCCAGTCGCTTCCAAAAATTATTTTTTCGGCTCCGACCGCTTCAACAAGGGAGGGTATAAGGTCATGACAGAAAATATCGCCGGCTATATCAATATATGCGTTCGGGTATTTTTTTGCCATGGACAGGGCATCCTTTCTTCCTGCCCCGCGTCCTCCGCAATGGCCCATAATAAAAGGTACGTCCTGGAACGAATCGACATATGCCTTGAAAAGGGAGGGAACGGAAAATTTCTGAACAGGGTTATCAGTAATGCTCCATGTATGGGCAAGGATGGGAAGCCCGTATTTTCGCGCATAGTCCCAGACGGGAAGGTATGCGGGGTCGTCCGCGTAAACCTCGTGGAAGCTCGGATGTATCTTTATGCCGATGAATCCTGGATGGTTCAGGCACCTGTCAAAATATTTCAATGAAATTTCAGGTTCCCTTGGGTCATACACCCCGAGAAAAAGAATCTTTCCATCCGATTGTTCGTACGTTTTGATTGATTCCCTGTACCCGTCATCGAAACGACAGAGCAGCCAGCTGTAATGGGATGAATAAGCGCGGCCTATGCCGATAGATTGCATGGTGGCAAGGAGATTTTCCAGGTTTCCTGAAGGCACGAAAATATTGGGGTCTTTTCCGGAATGCATATGCCCGTCAACTATGAATAAGTTTTTCATTGCTTTATTTCTGCAACAATTCTTCTCATGTTGCCTCCTGCTATTGCCTTCCTGTCTTTTTCAGGAACTGCTTCGCTGAGAAGCAGCCCTATCGGTACCATGGGGTCGTTTGCCGGCATGAATGAGCTGAAGAATAACCTTCCTGTATCCGTAGTATTCATAAAATATTCCAGCATTCCGGGCGCACAGAGGTTTGATATATCAATGTATATATTCTGGCACCTCCTCATCAGCGGAAGAAGTTCCCTCGAATGGTATATGATTTTCCTGATTTGTGTTTCGATGCAAATCCTGAGCCGCGGAAAAGAACCTGCAAGAGAATGTAAATCTCTGAAAGAAGTTTCTGTATGGAATATAAAGAGGGGGATGTTTTTTTCTGCCATCATTTCGCAAAGCGAGCCCACGCACCAGTCCAAAGCGCTGTATCTAAACGTCCCGGGATATATCCTTACTCCCTTGACTTTCGTATCGGAAAGCATTGCTCCAATGACATCGGAAAAGCCCTTTTCCCGGGGCAATAGGGGCAGTCCCGTAATTATTGCATACCTGCCGGGATGATTTCTTACGGTCTCAAGAAGAAGTCTGTTGCTTTCCATGACGGAATATTTTCCTCCGAGCCAGTGGGAAACAAGGGCTTCTTTTATTGAGTGCTTTTTAATCGAGCTGTCAAGCAGTTTCATCGTGCCTTCCGGCATGAGTGGAAAAAGAGGCGTTTTTCCCAGCCAGCAGCCTGCATCAAATATTTCCATTGAATCAATCCGCTTTTTCCATGGAAACTTCATGTCAGTGGAGGAAAAAGACTTGTTTTTCATTTTTCTGCCTTTCTCAAATTCCGAAAACAATTCTTAACGAATCTGAAAGTACGTTCAATACCTGGTCGCACTCTGCCTGGTTAATTATAAGGGGCGGTTTTATCTTCAACACCTGTTTGCATGGGCCTGCAACGCCAGGTATAACACCCCTGGCTATCATCTCCTTCCTTATCCTGCCTGTTTCCTCAACGGCAGGTTCAAGTGTCAGAGGGTCTCTGACAAACTCAATCCCTATGTGAAGGCCCGCCTGTCTTATATCCCCTATCTGGGGGTATTCCTTCTGAAGCGATTCAATCCCTTTTCTCAGGTAAGCGCCCATTTTCCGCGTGTTTTCAAGTATTCCGTTCTGCATCATTCTTATAAGCTTTATGGCGGCGACCTGGGAAAGGCTGTTGTTTGCAAACGTGTGGAGTTCCTCTCCGTCCTGTTCGAATCCCTTGAGCTTATCCGAAATGATTATCGCTGCCAGTGGCAGACCTCCCCCGAGCCCCTTGCCCAGCACTATAATGTCAGGGGAAACACCGAAATATTGAGCCGCGAAAAATTCTCCAATGCGGCAGTAAGTCTGTATTTCATCGAAAACAAGAGGCACTGAATACTCATTGCATATCCTGCGGACTTCCTTCAGGTATTCTGCAGGCAGTATTACCTGACCTCCGCTTGCCTGTATGGGTTCCAGAATAAAACCTGCCGCGTTTCCAGCCACTCCCTTCTGCAGGGTCATCTCGAGCATTTTTGCGCAGGCAATGCCGCATGAAGGCCTTTTCAGTCCGAGAAAACACCTGTAACAGTTGGGATTGGGAACCCTTACGAAAGGTCTTGTGAGCGAAAGGAACCTGCTTCCTCCTATAAGCTTGCCTGCCGACCTCGTGGACATCCAGGTGGCTCCGAGAGAACCGAGGGTTGTTCCGTGGTAAGAATCGTACAGGCATATGAAATCCCGGGATGTATCGGTATTTTTTATGCATATCTTCATGGCGGCTTCAATTGCAGGACCGCCTCCCACCGTGAAGGAAACCCTGTTGAGCAGGTCAGGGGCTATTTCCGCAAGAAGTTTTGCAAGGTAATACCTCACGGGAGTGTGAACTCCCTGGTGCATGTGGGACATATTCTGAAGATGCTCGGTCAGGACAGCGTTCATTTCACCGTTCGCATGTCCGAGGTACAAGGCCCAGCTCTGGCTGGTACAGTCTATGTAAGGTTTTCCATCCATGTCGAACACCATCACTCCCTTGCCTCTCTGCATCACGGGGATTCCCTTGGTGCCTCCTCCGAGCATCAGGTGTTTCTCGCATTTCTCCATTTTTTTCCTGTCCATACTGTAGATTTCATTCAGGAATTTATTCATTCTTTTGCCCCCATAAAAGTGGTTTTTGTTACGCTTCACCCAATCTTTCGTGCCGAAGTCGGTGTTTTGTACCGCCCTGAAATGCTTCTATTCAGTGGCTCGTGTTTTCATCCTGTTCAGCATCTCTCTTTTCTAATATTGATTTTGTAGCGGCGCCATTTATGGCGCTTTATTGATTTACATTACACCTTTTTCATTACAATGACATGAGATTCAACTCTTTGTTAAGTATAGAAAAAGAAAGCCTTTTTGTCAACAAGCACGCCGGCAGTTCCGTGCATATTAAGATTCAATGGTTTCTGGTAAAGAAGGTATTTGCAACACGAAACGATGTTAACGGGCCCAAAAATTTACCCTTATGCAAGGGATGTTCTTGCGTACCAAAGAAAAAACATCGCTCAGATAATTTGTCTTTTTATTTCAGCGGCTCGTATGATATACTTTTAAATAAAAATACATGGGATAGACGGGAAAATAAAATATGAAAATTGTTAATTTTCTTTTGACAGGCTTGATTTCTCATATCCTTTTGCCTTCAATCTCTACTGCGGAAAGTCCGCCTGCAAAAGATATTGCATCCAGGGAATTGCAGCAGTTGGCCGTTCCTTTTGTCATGGACGAATCAATTTACGGATGCGGCCCCATGATTCATCCTGGCAAAACCTATTATCTCACACCCAAAGGAGATGACGGTAATGACGGACTGTCATGGGAAACCTCGTGGAAGCATCTGTCTCATTCCGTTACAAAACTTAAGCCGGGAGACACCCTTCTCCTCGGAGAGGGAGAATACAGCGAACCCGGCTTGAAAATAGATTGTTCTGGTGAACCCGGAAAACCCGTGGTGATTGCCGCGGCGCCTGGCAGCAGGGTTCTTTTTACAGGTGCAGTGCGCCCGGGGCCGCTTGTAAGGACTCCCAAGACTCTCCATACTTACGAAGTGGCACATAAAATTCCCCGCAATACACCGCTTCATGCAGCAGGCATATGGGAAGAACCCGCCGTTATAAAGCTTGAAAACGCGGGAAACATTGAACGCGTTGACGAACTTCCCGGAACCTTTTTTTACGATGGCGCCAATGGCAAGCTTTATGTCCGCTTTTCCAATGACCGGGAAATTGGCGAAAGCCGCCTTGCCGTCACAACTGTCACGACTCTCGGAAGGCATGACAGGTACGGAGGAAGCGGAGCCGGCGCCGAGCTTACCGGCAGTTACGTGCATCTTCGGGGGATTAACTTCCGGTATGGTTTCGCCGCCCTGGCTGTTTACGACGGCCATCACAATACAATAGAAGGATGCAGTTTTTTCGCAACGGACCTTGCAGGACTTCTCTTATGGAGAAAGGCGACAAATAACCTTGTAAAAAACAATTATCTTGCACGCAACGGCCTGCGCGGAAGTATTCTCATAGATAAAACAGGAGATTACCAGAGGTTCAAAGAGCTGGGTTCAAAAAACCTTGACGGCGACAATCTTTTCACCGGCAACCGGATAGATTCTTCGTCTTCTACCCTGCGCACCGCAGAGGTACCCGTTTATACGGCGATAAGGACTTACGGATGGCCGGGACCGCGCAACCATATTATAAACAATATTCTCAACGAACCGGACATACATTCATTTCTATGGCGGGGAGTTTCCATAGACAGCGTTTTTGAGGGCAACGTCCTGACTGGCCATTTCCATGCCATCAACTGGCACGGCGAATTTGCAGAAGACAAGAGCGAACGAATCATAGTGAAAAGCAACACGATACTCGGAAGGGCCGCTGCCGAAGGACTAACAATGGATTCGTCCGGCATAACGGGCAACTGGGCCGCAAAAGATATTGCGTTTTTCAATAACCTGGTTATGGCCGGAGACGAAAACAAGATAAAGGAAGCAAGATTTGCAGATGCCGAATACCTTGATTACAGGCTTCAGTCGGACAGTCCCCACAAGGATTCCGGGTTCAACGGAGGCAATAAAGGTGCGTACTTGCACCAAAAAGGAAGAATCTTTTACATTTCTGAAAGCGGTGATGACAGGAATGAAGGCACTTCGGAAAGGCTTTCTTTCAGAACTCTTAAAAGGGCAACCCGTTCATTGCAGAAAGGGGACACTCTGTACGTATCGGAAGGAGTTTATGAAAAGCCCCTGGTTGTAAGCACCTCGGGTGTTTCGGGAGAACCCATAAGGCTGAGGGCACACGGCAGGAAAGATGTTTTTCTGGCAGGGTTAATTCTTAACGGCAGCCATATTGAGGCCGAAGGATTTACGGTAGCGGGCAGGCAGGGAGACGGTGTTTCAGTCAAAGGCCGGGATGTTTTTTTAAAAAGGTGCCTGTTTTCAGACAACAGTGGTGCGGGAATAAAAGCGGAAAATGCAGCAGACCTTAAGGTTTATAACTGCACTTTTGCAAACAACGGGACCGGTTTATCTATCCAGTCTGGTTCTACTGGAGCGGCGGTCCGCGACAACATTTTTACGAACAACGGGAAAGCCATATCTATAAGCGATGATTCACGAAAAGGGTTCATGTCAAGCCATAATGCCTATGCTGCAGGTTCTGAAAAAGGCGATGTTTCGGAAGAATGGGCAGGTATAACGGCAGACCTTCATTTTATCGGCAGGGAAATGAAGGATTACAGGATAAAGGCATCAAGCCCCGCGGCACACATGGGAATATTTTCGAATTACGCCGGCAGATTCCCGCCGGTTTTTTCTCCGGAAATAAAGGACATTAAGATTGTCCGCGTGCGGGACAGGAACGCCGTTATCGCCTGGAATACTCCTTTTGACGACACGTCGGGCAGGGTGTTTTACCGTAATAAGGGCGGCAGTCAATGGAATTTCGTTTCAACCCGGCCACAGCAGCAGGGTACGGTTCACTCCGTGGGACTGGACAAATTGAAACCCGGAAGCGAATACGAATTCAAGGTGGAAGTTACGGGCCGAAGGGGAGGGAAAAAAACAAGCGGCACATTTAATTTCAAAACCCTGTTAAAACTTCCTCCACCCTCAACCTTTTATCTGAGCGCAGGCGGGAATGATAATTCTGACGGGTTGAGTCCCACAACTGCATGGAGAACCATGCGCAAAGCAAACAGAGAGCTCGGTCCGGGGGATACTCTTCTTCTGGAGTCCGGAGAATACATTCATCCTGTTGCGCCGCTTGTTTCAGGTTATCCGGATAAACGCATAACCTACAGGGCGCAGAGTAAAGGAAAGGCTGTATTAAACGGGTACAACGCATTATCGCCGCTAATATCGATAGAGGCCGTGGATTATATCACTGTGGACGGCGTGCTGCTTGAAAGCATGAGGGACGGCATCCAGGGAGCTGTTGAGATAAACAATTCTTCAGGCGTGGAAATTCTCAACTGCAGGGTGGGAGACAAAAAAGCCATATCAGCCACTTTCACAAAGGCCTTTATTGTCAACAGTTCTCCAGGACTCTTGCTTGAAGGCAACACGGTCTGGGGAACCCGCTACCATTTTGTCGGAGGCGGAATGCCGGACCTGGTTGTGAGAAACAATACTTTCGTGGGAGGGGCTGTCTGCATATTCAAGCTTGACTCGGGAACGAAGGTAAAGTTTTCCGGCAACATATTCTATAATACCCGATGCTGGGCAAATTATGAAAGCATGCTTATTTTCAGGAACAGCCTTTCAGATATCGAAAGTGACTACAACCTTTTTTGCGCAACCAAAAGCAATGGAGACTCTGCCAGCATAGCAAACGTCTATGTGTACGACAGCGCATCAACGTCATGGAAAAAAGCAGTTCCCGGTTCGACCCTGAAAGAGTGGAAGAAAACAAGCGGGCTTGACAGAAACAGCATACAGCAGGACCCTTTATTTGAGGACGCGGAGAACGGAGATTTCAGGCTCAGGCCCGGCAGTCCTGCAATAGGCAAAGGAGAAGGCGGAAGGAATATCGGGGCTTACTGAAACATATGGTCGTCAAAAATGGAAACAACCCTGAGAGGAGGAATATGAAAATAACAGGCCTTGCAATTATTCTGCTGACGGCACTTGCGTTGAATGTCATGGGTGAAACCGAATGGGAGAAGAGATGGCTTGAAAGAAAAGAAGCTCTCAGGAATGACAAGAGCGTTATGCGCCATTACACTTTCGAGGATGTTAAAGACAGCCAAAGCATGATAAAGGATATCAGCGGAAACGGAGCAGATTTGAAATTTATTCCAAGAAAAGTTGCTCAGAAAGAAATTCTTGATTTACAGGTTGTCGAGGGTAGAATTCCTGGGAAGAAAGCAGTGAGACTGGACAGGGGATATTACCAGGGACCGGTAGTTGACATTGACAAAGGTGCTTTTACCGTTGAATGCTGGTTCCGCCGCAAGGGAAAGGCAACAGTCTATCCCGAACTTAAAGCATCTGCCAATACCTTATTATTGTGCGGGGGAGGTCCGACAGGCTGGAGCCTTTTTCCCGCAGTGCCGCCGGACAACCTGATTGCCCGTATAAGCTGTCTTCCGGGCACTACTTCCGACGGAAAGAAAACAGGCTCCCTTTCGGCCAGGGCAAGCGGAGTTTCCGTACCCCACGACAAATGGAATCACGCGGCATTCACATGGGACGGAAAGGAAATATTCCTTTATTTTAACGGAGTTCTTGTAGGACGTATAAAACATGACGGCAAATATGTGCCTGCAAAAGGTCCTCTAATGGTAGGATACAGTGACGGAGAAGTAATTGATATAGACGAGGTTGTCATATACAGCAGGGTACTTAATTCAGAAGAGATAAAACAGGCGGGAGCCGGACAGGAGGAAGCGGCAGGAGAAAGAATAAAATCAATTTTTTCAGCCGCAGACAGGTTTATCGAAAAAGGTGATTTTACAAAAGCGAGGAAGGAATACGAGGAATTTAAAAACATTTTAGGGATAGATTATGGGATACAACTTTATCTTTTCAATACTGCCGAAAGCTACCGTATAGAGAAAAATTACAGGGAAGCCCACGGGACTTATGACAGTCTGCTTAAATTGCCCGGTTTGAGTTTAAATTACAGGGTCTGCGGGCTTTTCGGAAAGGCGGCTCTTTACAGCGAGCAGAAGGAATACCGCAGGGAAAGGGAAGTTTATACCGGGATACTGAAGATAAATGGACTTTCCGGCAATGACAGTATGCGTGCCCGCAGGGCAACAGGAGACACTTACACAAGCGAGCGGCAATACAATAAAGCCCGTGATATATACGAAGCTCTCATGAGGGAAACAGCAATAGCGAATAATCCCAACGAGATGCACAGGCTGGAGCTTGCAGACAGGCTTGAGTTTATTGACAATTTGAAGGATGGCGAAGAGATTGTGCCGGCAAGAGAAAGGCGTGCGTCAAGGGTAAAACTTCCCAAGTATTCAATTTATGTATCTCCTTCAGGCAGCGATAACGGCGATGGAAGCCTTCATAATCCTTTCGCGACATTGAGACGGGTGCAGGAAGAGGTACGCAGGGTTATAAGGGAAAAAGGGCTTCCGGGAAAAGGTATAGTTGTATTTATGCGTGAAGGCAGATACTTTATGGAGGACACGATATCTTTTGGCAGTGAAGATTCAGGGACAGAAGAAAGCCCTGTTGTATACAGGAGCTACCCGGGCGAAGAGGTGCGTATAATAGGGGGAAAGACCGTAAATAATTTCAAGCCGGTGGATGCGCCGGATATCCTTCGCCGCCTTCCTGCTGAATCAAGAGACAGGGTACGGGTGGCAGACCTTAAAGAACTCGGGATAACCGAGTATGGTCAGCTGAGAAACAGGGGATTCGGCACGCCCCAGCCGGGAGCTATGGAAGTTATATACAACGGAAATGTCATGCAGATGGCACGTTATCCCAACGATGGATGGCTCCGGGTGGCTGCCCTGGTCAACCCTGCAGGCGACTATATTTTCCGTAATACGCCATACCAGAAAGGCAAGTTCATATATTCTGGCAGCAGGCCGGAAAGGTGGACGGATGAGGATGACGCATGGCTGAAGGGATATCTTGGTCCCATGGTGCCATATGTTGTGAAGCATGCCAAAATAACATCCATAGATACAAAAGGTAAGGTTATACATGTTGCGGAAGACCCCCGAACTGCCAATATCAAGGACCCTGCATACGTGGGAAGCCGCATATCCAAAGGAGAACCCTATTTTGCCTATAACCTTTTAAGCGAAATAGACATGCCGGGAGAGTATTACATAGACCGCAAGAACGGGAAATTGTATCTTTGGCCTCCCGGGGAAGGAAACAACAACGAGATTATAGTAACAACTCTCGACAAGCCCCTCGTGGAATTCAAGAATGCTTCCCACATGGTTCTTTACAGGCTTGTTTTTGAGGGCACCTGGCGTACTGCCGTGGAAATATCCGGAGGTGAAAACAACCTTGTTGCCGGATGCACTGTGCGCAACACCGGGCAGTACGCTTTGAAGATACCAGGAGGTTGGAATCATGCTGTTGTCGGATGCGACCTTTACGACCTCGGAGAAGGAGGAATCCATCTTGCAGACCACAACAGCTACACCCTGAGGAATACTTCCGCGGCGGAAAACAGGAAAAAACTTATTCCCAACGGTTTTGTCGTGGAGAACAACCACATATACAGGTTCAACCGTTTGTGCGGGGGCAACGCCGCTGCCATAGCTATTCAGGGCATAGGACAGCGCGTATCCCATAATCTCATAAATGATTCTACCCACTACGGGATAAGCATTGCCCATAACAATCACGTATTTGAATATAACGAGATACACGATATAGTTGCCCATTCGAGAGAACTCGGAGCTGTTTATACATGGGACGGGGGGCAGTCTCTTACTTACCGTGGAAACATCCTGCGGAACAATTTTATCCATCACATAACCGGACATTCCTCTCCCAATGCCTCGCACGGAGTAAGAGCCGTTCATATTGACGGCATAAGTTCAAACCTTACGCTTTCAGGTAATGTTTTTTTCAGGACAAACGGGATTTCTTCATCAGCGCCCGACTGCCGTTTTGAAAACAACATTTTCGTAAACTGTTTTCCGGGTATCTCCCAGGGCAACAGGAGTGACATCCTTGAAAAAGACGGGAAGCTTAACCTGTGGGCATATGAATCACTGAGGTCGTTGAAACGTGTTGATTTTAACCAGCCGCCGTGGAGTGTCAGATATCCTCAGCTTACAGGCGTCATGGAAAAGGAAAATAGACCTCTCGGCTGGCCGAGAAACGTGACAATAGCGAGAAACGTAAGCGTTGGAGGGCCTTTTGCCACTTTTGCGGGGGGACTGCTCAATTACATCAAGGTTGAAAACAACATGACCGAAGCCGACCCTCTATTTGTCAACCCTGAAACAAATGATTTCCGACTCAGGCCGGGTTCTCCCGCATACGATATTGCAGGAATTGAACCTGTCCCCTTGGATAAGATAGGCTTATATAATGATGAACTCAGGGCATCATGGCCGGCGGCAAGAGAGATAGGCAAGTATTTTGACCCTTCAAAAGAAACCGGTATAGCCAAGCCCAAGGAATACGGTGTAAAAAGGTGTACATCGCAGATAAAGATAGATGGAAAACTTGAAAAAAACGAATGGCTCGGGCTGGATAAAAGCATGGCAATAATGATGGACAAGCACTATACAGCTTTACAGGATGAAGAAGGTCCCAAGAGTTACGCATGGCTTCTTTACGATGATACCCATCTTTACATAGGTATTGAGCATACGCCCGACCCGTGGACCGAAGAGATGCCTGTAACACTTAAAAAATTTGAGCTGGTTGTAACAGAAATTTCAATAGAAGGCCATGTCAAATCAGATATAAGAGGCTGGTGGCTGCCGGACATGGCTACCGGTCCCATATATATACTGTGGGGCTACGGAGACGGAAGAATAAGAATCCTGGACAGCTACTGCAAGATGCCTGAAGATATTAAAGAAGAGCTTTTGAAAAATATCCAGTACGCAGCCATTATGCATGACCCCGAGAATTTCCACTGGACAGCGGAATGGAAAATACCCCTTTCTCTTCTCGGCATAAATCCCGGGGAGCTTGAAGGAAGAAGGTTTAACATAGGAGTGCCGAGAAGGAAAAACTGGGTTGCCTGGATGTACACCAACGGTCCCATATGGCGGCTTGAAGGCGGCGGTTACATAAAATTTGTCAAATAACAGGAAACAGTGAAAGGTTAAAAAAAACATGGGAGGAAAAGGAATATGAGGAAAGTAAATGTGATTGCGGGTTTGGTATTGTTTTTCTGCACGTTTATCTTTGCGTTTGACAATTACAAGCAGGCTTATGATTCAGGCATGAAGAAAACCGAAGGTTTCGGAGAATACGATGGCGCAAGGGAAGATTTTAACAAGGCAATCGCCCTGACAAACAAAGCCACTGAGAAGGCCGACGCCATGTTCCAGATAGGGGAAACATACTACTGGCAGGGCAACTACAACCAGGCAAGGGAAGAATATTCAAAGATAATTAAGATGGACAAACTTCCTTCTTCGTATGAAGCGCAGTCACAGCTCCGGATAGGAGATGCTTTTGCAGCGGAAAAAAACTATTCACAGGCACGCCAGGAATACGCAAAAGCATTGGGCATGCAGGGGAAGGTTGCAAAT
>DAOQVZ010000009.1:0-31729 GCA_035341815.1 bacterium | reverse complement strand
ACTCGCCTGCCATACGGCAGGCTCAGGCAGCTCCGGGCAAGGTTATAGTCAGAACGCTTGCGCTTTTCGCCTTGTCTTAATTCTGTGCTTGCGCACTCGCCGTCAACTGTATCTCTTTTGCCTCACGGCTTTACGGCTTTACTTATGTAACTCTCAATAGTTGCGAAGGACGGTCCTTCGTGAGAAATTAATGTTTAGTTCCGTGCGCCTGCTTTTTCCCATGGTGGGAGAAAGCTTATTCACGGGTCGCAAGGCTAAGGAGGGGTATATGCGAAGATTATTGCTGGTCTTGTTGTGTTTGGGTTTTGCAGCAACTTCTTTTGCGGAAGGCATGTTTGACTATGGTTTTTATCTCAGGTTGAGGCAGGAATATGTTGAAAATGTATTTGACTATAATGAAGGCGACCTCATTGTAGATGATAATTACTTCAGGCTTAAAACAAGCGTATGGGGAAAATGGAATTTTTCAGACAATGCAAGTCTGTATGCAAGACTTACCGCAGAGCCCAAGTATTTTATGGATACCGACGGACAGATGGCTGGCGGAGAAGACCTGAGAGACCAGGAAATATTCATTGATAACCTGTACCTCGACTTGAAAAATGTTTTCGGAATGCCTGTGGACCTGCGTCTTGGCAGGCAGGATTTTCTCATGACCCACGGTGAAGGTTTTGTAATGCTTGACGGTACTCCTTACGACGGGTCAAGGTCTGTCTATTTCAATGCCGTGAAAGCTACCTGGAAGTTTGACGAGAAAAATTCTCTTGACGTCATATATACGCAGAATACCGATGAAGACAAGTACCTTCCGGTGATAAACGACCAGGATAGAAAACTCCTGTTTCCCGGAATGGATGAGAGAGCTGTGATTCTTTATGGCAGGTTCAAAGCCAATGACAATGTTGCAATAGAGCCTTATTATATACACAAGACAGAAGATGCGCATGTCCGTTCAGGCAATAACGTGGCCAAATTGAAACTCAACACAATAGGCAACAGGATGGTCTGCAATTTCGAGCCGTGGAAATTCAGGGGAGAGCTTGCTTACCAGTTCGGAGAATACGAAGATGACAGGGAAAGGGAAGGCCTTGGCGGCTATGCGTTTCTTACCAGGTCTTTCAAAGAGGCGAGATTCTCTCCTTCTCTTGATGTAGGGTACGCATATCTTTCCGGAGAAAAGGACCCTTATGCAGGGGAAGACCAGGGATGGAATCCCGTGTTTTCCAAATGGCCCTGGATAAGCGAACTTTACGTTTTCGGCTCTGCCATAGAAAGAGGAGAACCGGGATACTGGTCCAATGTCCAGGTTTTAAGGGCAAAGCTTGACATGAAGATGACCGGGAAAACCGGGCTCTGGGTTGCCTACAATTATCTCAGGGCCAATGAAAACCCTGCACCTGCAGTTTTCTTCGGGACGGGAAAAACGAGAGGACATCTGCCGCAGGTTCAATTGACCCATAAGTTTAACAAGAACATTGATGGACTGGTTTTGCTCGAATATTTCATGCCGGGCAAATTCTATGCCGACAGCCGTGACAATGCCCTGTTCTTCAGGTGGCAGTTGCAGATGAATTTCTAAATATTTCTTGAAAACGGAGGGCTGTTCTTCATTCCGGACAAGGACGGCCCTCCATATAAGCCGGAGAAAGGAATGAAAATTACATGCTCCAAGCCTTCCGAATACGAAGAAATGCAGAGATTCCTGGAAGAGGTCTACGGACATTCGCGAAATTCTTTCAGTGAAGGATGGCCGGAAGTCTGGAAAAAAAATTATACTGATTTCGAAAACATACTTCTTATAAGGGAAAAAAAACGTATTGTCTCTCTTTTAAGGATATTTCCGCTTGTTTTTCTGCAGAAAGGCGTCAAAGTCAAAGCCGCGGGCATAGGCAGCGTTTCCACGTTATATTCTCACAGGGGCAAAGGTTATATGTCTATGCTTCTTTCTGAATCTTTCCGCATAATGAAAAGAAACAAATATGCTGTTTCCGTGCTGTGGGGAGACCGTCACAGGTACGGATATTTCGGCTACGAAAATTGCGGTTCCCGAATAGAGGTAAGAATAAATGCAAGGGGCCTGCAAAAGACAGGCATAAAACAGGTGGATGCAAAGAGGTATTTTGGAGACCGGAGAATTTTGGGAAAGATATCAGAGGCATACAATAAAAATACCTGCATAAAAGAAAGGACAAACTGGGATTTTGATACTATTTACACCATGAGGGGTACTGCCACGTATTATGCTGAAACCGGCGGTGAATTTGCTTATATTTCAGTCGGTTCAACCGAATCTGCAGGGAGGGGAACCGTAAAGGAATACGGAGGCAGCAGCAGGCTTATACTTGGCATGTTAAAACACCTCAGTGAAAGGTACGGCCATTCTGGTTTTGTTTTGGCTTTCCCTGATGTGAGAGAAGTCCCTGATTTGTTTCTTGCGGCTTCTTCCGGATGGGATGTGAAAAATACGTGCATGCTTAAAATCATAGATATAAAAGAAACACTGCAATTATTTTCAAGACATCCGGGTTTTTTCTTTCCGGAGGGGAAGGAAATAACCTTTACAATAAAAAAGGGAGAATCTGCAACTATTGCAAAGAAAGACGGCAGGCTATCGATACACGGGAGAAAAAGCGGAAACGAGATAGTGTTGAGTGAAAGCGAAATGGCAAGGCTTCTGTTCGGCACGACTTTTTGGGCGCCTGCCGGCATCGACGGCGAAACACTCAGGCTGCTTAATATGTTTCTGCCTTTCAATCTTTTTGTATGGCACCTGGACCACATTTAAGGCTATCTTTCCGAAATTCTGAGAATTGAAGAATAAAGGAGGGATATATGACAAGCAGAGAAAGGATCATGGCTGTTTTGCTTGGAGGAATGCCTGACAGGGTTCCTGTATCGCTGTACAAAATCAATCCTTTTGAGAAGGAAAGTTTCTGGGCAAAACACAAGAGTTTTGAAAAGCTTCTGCAGGCAGCCGCCGAACTCCAGGACACATTCCATATTTACAGGCCGAAAACCGGTTTCTTTTTTTCAGCTCCCGGCAGCATTGAAGTAAAAGCGGAAGATTTTAAAGATACGCCGCTGACAACGACAGTCAGGCTTTCAGTCAAAACGGCTCTGGGAGAGCTGACCCGGACTTCAAGGACATCCAACACAAGCATCCATCATTGGGTGCAGAAACCCTGGATAGAGAACGAGCGAGACATAAGAAAATTCCTTGCCCTTCCTTACATTCAGTACCAACCCGTTTTATCGGAATATTACCAGTTGCTTAATGACCTTGGCGACAGGGGAATTGCCGTCATAGCCCTTCCTGACCCCGTGGGAGTAACGGGAGAACTTTTTGCCCCCGGCGATTTTGCAAGGTTTGCACATAATTCCCCTTCCCTGATAAAAGAATTGCTTGAAAAAATGCATAAAAGGCTTATCAATCTATACAGGTTTATTTCAATGTCGGTTTCCGGAGCTGTAATAAGGATAAGGGGAGCGGAATATGCAACTTATCCTGAAATTCCACATGAGTATTTCAAGGATACGAGAAAAGCTTTTCTCGACTTTGTGCTGCGTTACGACAAGGAACTCATAGATATTCTGAGGTCCGGCAACAGGAACTATATATGCTACCATTGGCACGGCGATATCGAACCGCTGCTTCCCTACGTGATGAAACTGGGGATTGATATATTGGAACCTGTCGTTAACACTTTTGATATGCCGGACAGGATAACGAGAATCAGAAAAACAACAGGCGATAAAATTGTGCTGATGGGGGGTGTGCTTTCTGAAGATATGGAATTCCGGTCATCCAGTGAAGTCAGGCTGATGGTAAAAGATGCGATTTTGCAGGGAGGAAAAAATGGAAGGTTTATACTTATTCCTTCCAGCATACCGGAATCAAGCCCTGTATCTCCCGAGATGGAGGCTAATTATATTGAATTCCTGAAAGCCGGAACAGAATTCGGGAAGTATCCTCTCGCACGCTGACAGTAAAATCGGTTTGAAATTACCTGAAAAGAAAAAGCAGGAATGATAATGCAAGGGTGTACAACCCGAAAAGGTGGAACTTCTTCCTGACGAGAATCTTTTGCAGGAAAAAAAGGGAAACAAGTCCGAGTGCGAGGGAAATCGCAAATCCCGTTAAAAGAAGAGCCGGCGGCATCATTTCCAGCTTCTTTATTTCAAGGAGTATGGCGCCTGCTATAGCCGGCACAGCCGCAAGAAATGAAAACCTGAAAGCTTCTTCGCTGTCGGCGCCGGCCAGTTTTGCGGCAGATATGGTTGCTCCCGAACGGGATATGCCGGGCAGAAGCGCAAAACTCTGCATTATCCCTATAAACAATGCGCTCTTGGTGTTAATCTTACCTTTGCCATTTCTTATTGCGGATGCAAATAAAAGAAGCGAAGTAAAAAGAAATGTGAACGGGATTATTTCTATTCTTGACAGGGCTTCCATATGCGGCCTGAGAAAAATACCGGAAATACCCGTGATTAACGTGGCATTGATTATATTAATGAATAACCTGTATTCACCGGTCTTCTTTTCCCGTCTCACAAGCGCCTTGATAATTTGAACAATATCCTTTCGGAAGAAAACAATAATGACAAAAAGGGCGGAAAGATGGAGGAATATGTCGTAGGAGATTCCTGATTCCATGCTGAAAAGATAGCGGAAAAGAACCAGGTGTCCCGAACTGCTCACGGGAAGCCATTCGGCGATTCCCTGCACAACTGCAAGAAGAAGCGCATCTGTAAGTTTCAATTTTTGGCCTTTTCATGGCAGGGAGGGTTACCGGAATTGGTATATTATGTCATCCCCGACCGGTAAAGTAGCACCTTTTGCAGTTTCAAGCGTTCCGTTAGGGCCTGCGGAGTATATTGCCATAACCTTTGAGGAGGACTTATAGGCCATTCCGTATGTCTTGCCCCATGAATCCAGAGGAGTTCCTTTAGGAAAGTCTCCGGCTTCGGTATATGTCCAGCTTCCTTCTCCGTTCAGGGGAATGGAACCGGATGTAGCCGAAAAGACCGCCTTGTTCTGGAATACCTGGTAAGGTCCGTCCCACTGGTGTCCAGCGGTCATTTCGCTTTCAGTGTTAGTATCAACGCTCAGGGAAACAGGGTCGTAATAAGCAAACGTACCGATACCGTCGGGGATTGTTCCTCCCCAATCGTTGCCATAATAAGGAGAAGCAGAGAGGTATGTTGGACTTAACTGCGGGTCCGAAATATCGCAAAGCCTGATGTATTCTCCCGTATCCATCTTTGCCATTATTAACGTGCTGGAAAGAGAAGCCATTTCTGCTTTTGTCTTATCGATGAAGGCTTTTGCCCTTGAACGTCTCAGTGCCGGCAGCAGCAATGCGGAAAGGATGGCGATGATAACCATTACCACCAGTAGTTCAATAAGCGTAAATCCCCGGTATGATTTATTCCTGACATTTTTTTCTGTATGCTTGTCCATTTTTTCCTCTCGTGAAGTTTTTATCATCATGGTAAAAGTTTTTCTGCATATAGAAAACTTTATACTGCCATAAATGTTCAACCGTGCAATCCATGCATTAATGTCCCCAGCAAGTTCTTTCTGCAACGGTATCGACTACAGTGGAGAATCCGTTCTTCTGGCAGGCAACAGTGGGAAGGTCATCTTCAGGTATGGGCAATGACATGTCTTCCCACGGGAAACGTATGTCAGAATTGTTCACCCATTCAACGGAACCGTCGATATAGAGGACATTTATTCCCCAAACATGGTTTCCGGCTGACAGGTCGGTGTCAGCGGGAAGGTTGTCATACTTGCCCAGGAAAGCAGCATTGTCTTCTCTGGTTCCGTTAAAGATGCCCCTGTCGCTGATAAGGGGGACCCGCCATGATGCTTTATTTGAAGCCGTTAACCCGAAAGTGAAAGCATAGCTTGAATACCAGTTGTTCCAGTAAGCAGAATTGCGATAGTCCGTGATTCCGTTATCCGTGATATCGTCAGGAATTTTTCCTCTTTTTATAACACTGGAAGGGCACCAGAAAATTTTTGTCACATTCACATAATCGTTAAAGATGGATTTTTCTCCCTTGTAAAGTCCGTCCGGAAGGTCGGGGAAGTTTTCATAATGGTCGTCCGCATACATTTCGAATGCTATTGCCAACTGTCTCAGGTTATTCATGCAGTTTGTCCTTCTTGCCTTCTCTCTTGCAGTAGAAAGGGCGGGCAGCAGGAATGCTGCCAGTATCCCGATAATTGCGATAGCGACAAGCAGTTCTATAAGCGTAAATCCATGTTTCTTGCCCGGCAGTGTAGCCGCTCTTAACGTCTGAATATTCAGGTTTGCCATCTTTCACCTCCTTCATGTTGCTGCAAACGCGCTCCCTGATAATACCTTAACCTCCCGAGAGTCCCATGGCCAGTTTTATCAAGGGCATAAACAACGATATGACGATGAACCCTACGATACCTCCTAAAAAAACAATGAGCATCGGCTCTATCATTGAAGTCATTGCTGCCACGGCCGCTTCGACCTCCGCCTCGTAAGCCTCGGCTATTTTTTCAAGCATGGCGTCCATTGCGCCGGTTTCTTCTCCTACTGCCATCATGTTTGTTACCATGGGAGGAAAAACCTTTGTTTTCAGCATGGGTCCTGCAATGCCTTCTCCCTCCCTTACCCTGTTTCTCACCTCGTTTATACCTTTTGATACCACTTCGTTTCCCGTGGTGTCTCTCACTATCTGGAGAGACTGCAGGATAGGGACACCGCTTGCTATGAGGGTTGCAAAAGTTCTGGCGAACCTTGCCACTATGCTTTTTGATACGACAGGGCCGAAAACGGGCATCCTCATTTTTACTTTGTCTATGTAGAACTTTGTAAATTTAATCCTGTTCATAATTTTAAACAGAATGACTACTCCAACGATAAAAATGGCAATTATATACAGTTTCTGAGTCATGAAAGAAGATATTTTCATCAGGAGAACTGTTGGTCCTGGCAGAGCTCCGGCTTCCATATCTTTAAATATATCTATGAAGGTCGGGACTATTTTGAGCATTATGAATGAAAGAATGCCTACTGTAACAACCATGATAACTGCCGGGTACGCCATGGCCGATTTTATTTTGCCTCTCAACTTTGCTTCCTTTTCCATGAATTCAGCCAGCCTGGTCAGTACAGTTTCAAGAGCGCCTCCGGCTTCGCCTGCTTTTACCATGGATACATAGATTTTTGGAAAGCTTCCAGGATTTTTTGCCAGGGCTTCTGAAAAGAGGGCACCGCTTTCTATGTCATCGGAAAGCTTGGCCAGCACCGCGCTTGCCGCGCCTTTTCTCTGTTCCCTCAGGACTCTCAATGACCTGAGCAGGGGAAGTCCCGAACCAATCAGCGTTGCAAGCTGTCTTGTTATAATGGTCAATTCTTTAGGTTTGATTTTCGCAGCGCCGATTGAAATGCCTGCCCCTTTGCTTTTTTTCTTCACAGGGGCGGCTGCTTTTGCTTTTTCTTTGCTTTTCTGGGATGTCGTTACGGTTCTGGCAGGAGCTACGCTGGTTACAAAAAACCCCATTCCTTTTAGTTTCGATATCGCTTCCTGCATCTGGGGGGCGTCAATAGTTCCTGTTACAGGTTTTCCGCTTGTATCCATTGCGTTATACTGGAACTGTGCCATTTTACAACCTCCCGTACGGATATATTTATCTGAATTTCAATTTTGCCATAAGGTATTATGCGCACCGCACATGGCGTTTATCCTTTAGTATCCGTGAATCTCTTTCGCAACTTCCTCCAATGATGTTATACCCTCTTTTACCTTGTCAAGTCCATCTTCAAGCAGAGTTTTCATTTTGCAGTCTTCAACGGCTATTCTTTTGATTTCGCCCAGAGGTCTTTTTTCAATAACTGACTGCCAGAAAGACTCGGTCGGCGTGAGTATTTCAAATATGGCAGTTCTTCCCTTGTAGCCTCCTCTGCAAAAGGGACATCCTTTAGCCCTGAAAAACTTCATATCTTTTACTTTTTCTGAATTTTCTAACAGTCCTACTTCGATAAGTTCCTTTTTTGAAGGACTGTATTCTTCTTTGCACCTTGTGCAGAGCATTCTCAGCAATCTCTGCGCAATTACGCCTTCTATCGTCGAAGAAAGAAGAAAAGGCTCTATTTTCATGTCAATAAGTCTCATGATGGTGCTCGGAGCGTCGTTGGTATGCAGGGTGCTTAAGACAAGGTGTCCTGTAAGAGAAGATTGTATTGCCATCTGTGCCGTTTCAAAGTCTCTTACCTCCCCGACCAGGATTATATCGGGGTCCTGCCTGAGGATGCTTCTCAGGCACCTTGCAAAAGTGAGTCCTATGTGTTCCCTGATGGGTACCTGGAGGGCTCCTTCAAGCATATATTCTACAGGGTCTTCGGTCGTTATGACTTTAACATCGGGAGTGTTGAGCGTCCGAAGTATGGCATAAAGAGTGGTTGTCTTGCCGCAACCGGTCGGTCCGGTTGCCAGGACTATGCCGTTGGGCTTTTTTATTATCGTTTCGATTTTTCCCCTGTTGGCTTCGTTCAACCCCAGGTTTGCAAGGTCAAAGATAGTTTTACCCCTGTCAAGCACCCTTATTGCAAGGCATTCTCCGAAAACCGTGGGAACGGTATTTACACGAAGATCGACAGCCCTTCCCATGATAGACAATTCGATTCTTCCGTCTTGTGCCAGCCTTCTTTCTGCTATATCCATGCCTGCCATAATCTTGAACCTGCAGAAAAGCGCAAAAGAAAGTCCCTTGGGCGGATGAACAAGGTCATACAGGACTCCGTCCACCCTGTATCTTACCCTGAAATCATCCTCAAACGGTTCCAGGTGCACGTCAGATGCGTTGTCTCTTACGGTTTGCAGAAGTATAAGGTCGAAAAGTTTTACCACGGGCGGAAGCGACGCTATTTCTTCAAGAGAAGTTATCGTGGCATATTCGCCCTGGCTTGCTATGGCTTCCAGTTCTTCCAACTCCTCTATATCCTGTGCCAGCCATTTCACAAGGTCGTCTATTGTTTCTATTTCCTTGCCGTAGTGGACTTCGATTGCTTCCTTGATATCGTTTTCGTCTGCCAGAACCATTTTCGTCTTGTAGCCGAGAACAAAAGATATATCATCCTGTATGTTGAGGCTCAATGTATCCCCAACGGCAAGCGTCAGGACGTTTTTATCAAGGGATATGGGGATGGCATTGTAAGTCTTGGCAAGTGCGGAAGGGAAAACCTCAACGGCTTTCTTCTCTATCATAACATTTTTGAGGTCGACCATTTCAATGCCGGCCTGGATGCTTAAAAGGCGTTTAAGGTCTCTTTCTTCTATATAGCCCAGGTCTACCAGTATCCTGCCGAGAAAGTGTCCCGTCTGTTTCTGGCTTTCAATAGCGGTTTTTAACTGGTCCTGTGTAATCAGCCCTTCGTCAACAAGCATCTGGCCCAAAAGCTTTTTTTCGTCCATTTTATCCTCTGGCTATTTTCATTTCTTGATAACGCCTTCTTTTTTTACTGCCGCGGATTCGTCTATCAATCCCTGCGCCACAAGTTCAGCCTTGGTTGATAGCGGGTCGTATGAATAAGTCATAACGTCTTCATAGCTAATCTTGCCTTCCCTGAAGAGCTTTGTAAGAAAAGCGTCCATGGTTACCATACCCATGTTTCCGCCGGTCTGGATTTCGGAAAGTATCCTGTAAGTTTTCCTTTCGCGTATCAGGTTCTGTATGGAAGTGGTTACCATCATCAATTCAAATGCGGCAATCTTTCCTTTCTTGTCTATACGGTTAAGCAGTACCTGGGATATGATGCCAAGTATGGAAACCGAGAGCATGACCCTTATCTGTTCCTGCTGGGCAACGGAAAAAACGTTCACGATTCTATCCACGGTTCTTGATGCTCCCGTTGTATGCAGGGTTGCAAAAACTATATGTCCCGTTTCTGCCGCCGTAATAGCTGCTTCAATGGTGTCAAGGTCTCTCATTTCGCCTACCATGAATATGTCGGGATCCTGCCGCAACCCTCTCCTGAGTGCTTCGGAAAAGGTCGGCACATCGACTCCAAGTTCTCTTTGAGTTATGATGGATTTCTTGTGTGTATGGTAGTATTCTATCGGGTCTTCTATGGTTATTATATGGCTGCTGAGATTTTCGTTCATCCAGTTAACCATGGATGCCAGCGTTGTTGTCTTCCCCGAACCGGTAGGTCCTACCACCATTATAAGACCCCTGGGCCGGGTCAGCAGGTATTTCATTGTTTCAGGTTCAAGGCCTATTTCTTCAAACGTCAGAAATTTGTACGGTATAAGTCTCAGGGCCATCGCGATGTTGCCTCGTTCCTTGAAAACGCTTACGCGGAATCTTGCAAGGTCCTTGAAGGCAAAACCGAAATCTGTCCCCCCGACTTTCTGAAGCTCTTCCTGGTGTTCCCTCGAAGTTATCGCTTTCATGTAATTGGTCGCATCTTCAGGGGTAACAGGTTCAGTTCCCACTTTTGTGAGACCTCCGTGCATTCTCAATATGGGAGGAACGCCGACATTTATATGAAGGTCTGCAGCATCTTCCTTTATTTGCAGCGTGAGCAATTCTTCTATACTCTTTGCCATTTCTAATCTCCGGTAACAGTTAACACTTCATCAAGAGTAGTGATTCCGAGTTTAACCTTTCGCAGGCCGTCATCAATCATCATGTGCATGCCGTTTTGTATTGCAGCTTCCCTTAATTCGCTTACGCTGGCCCTTCTCAGAGTCAGCTCTCTCAGTGTATCGTTCATTGCAAATATTTCGAATATGCCTTTCCGTCCGCGGAAACCGGTGAAATTGCATTCGTTGCACCCTTTGGGCTGGCAGACATTGATTTCTTCGCCTTTTTGAATTTTCAGAGTTTTTGCAAGCTTTTCGTCGGGTTCTATTTTTTCTTTGCAGTAAGGGCACAGTACTCTGACCAGCCTTTGTGCCATGACTCCCTGCACAGACGATGCTATGAGGAAAGGAGGCGCGCCCATATCTATGAGCCTGGTTATAGCTCCGGGTGCGTTGTTCGTATGAAGCGTGCTGAATACAAGATGTCCCGTAAGGGCAGCTCTCAAGGCTATATCTGCGGTCTCAAAATCCCTGATTTCTCCAACAAGAATTATATCGGGAGACTGGCGGAGGAAAGCTCTCAAAATAGATGCAAATGTCAGTCCTATTTCTGAATTGACAGGAGACTGGTTTATTCCCGGTATCTGGTATTCTACCGGCTCTTCGACCGTCATGAGTTTTCTGTCCATGGTGTTGAGGGTCTGCAGGGAAGCGTAAAGAGTTGTCGTTTTACCGGAACCGGTAGGACCCGTGACCAGTACCAGTCCTCCTGAGTACTGGAGAAGGGCGTTCCATGACTGGAGGTCGTCATCGAGAAAGCCAAGTTCCTTGAGCCCTTTCATCATGGATGTCTTGTCAAGTATTCTCAAAACAATGCTTTCGCCGTATATCCCGGGCAGGGAAGATACGCGGAAGTCTATTGGTTTGCCGCCGATATCAAGCATTATCCTGCCGTCCTGGGGAAGCCTTTTTTCGGCGAGGTCCATCTTTGCCATCAGTTTTACCCTTGCCAGAACGGGCCTTTCAATCCTTTTTGGCGGCGCCACGACCTCGTACAGAAGTCCGTCTATTCGGAACCTTACGCGGAACTTATTTTCCAAAGGTTCAAAATGTATATCGCTTGCCCTGCGTCTCAACGCTTCGACGAAAACAAGGTTGACTATTTTTACGACCGGCGCCTGGAGGGCAAGAGATTCATCCTCCATGTCGATGACTTCTTCTGCAGGAGTGTCAAGGTCAACTGTTGCGCTGCTTGCATCCTGAAGCATCTGGCTGAGGTCTTCCATCTCTTCCTGGGCGTAATATTTGTCAAGCAGCTGGTCCATTTCTTCAGGAAACGTGATAATTACTTCGACTGTTTTTACAGAGTCGGAACCGATAAGATTTTTGAAGTATTCTGAAGAGAGTATGTTTATGGGATTGTCAGAAACAATGATAAACCTGCCGTCTTCTCTGTGTTCCCAGGGTACAATCCTGTGAGACTTGGCTATTTTGGGAGGAATCATGGACAGTATTTCCGCAGGTATTTCGCGGGCAGGAAGTTCTCTCTGGACAATCCCCATCTGGAAATAAAAAGAAGGAGATATTTCTCCAAAAGGCAACATCCCCCTGTTCTGGAAAATTTCCTTCAGGGGCGCTCCTGTTTTTTCCTGTTCTTCGAGGGCTCCTTCTATGGATTTTGCATCCCACAGACCTACGTGTTTGATTATATTGATTATCTCTTTTTTAGTAGGCATAATATTATACTATCACAGAAACGCGGTTTAGTCAAGACTCAGGCGGGAATTTTTTTTGGGAACGTCAAGGCTATAAATACTGTTTTTACGAAGAAAAATATTTTCAGTGAAGATTTTTCCTGATAGCTTCAGAAAGCCATTGTGAGATAGTTTTTTCCTGTTCCACCGCGGCGTGTTTTACAAGTTTCATAAGCCCTGTAGGCAGTATAAATGTGTATTTTTTACTGGCCTCTTTTTTTTTACCGGTGTCACTCTCTTTTTTGGAAGAAAAATCAAAAAGTTTTTTTGCCTGAGGTCCAAGCCTGTTCATTTTATTCTCCTTTTAATTTCCTTTGCTATGGATAGAAAGTCTTCGGAAGCCGAGGAACTTGCCGCATAGTCAAATATTGCTTTCCCGAATGAAGGGGATTCCCTTAACCTGCTGCATGTGCTGACGCCGTTTTTAAAAACGGAATCGCCGAATTCGTGCTTCAGGAGTGAAAGGCTCTCTTCTGTTATCCTTAGTCTCCTGTCAATCATGTTTGGCAGAATGCCGAGTATCTCAAGCCCGGGATTAAGTTTCTTTTTTATCTCTCCGACCGTGTCCATCAGGTGGGACAATCCTTCAAGAGAAAGGTAATCGCACAGTATGGGTACAATTACGTGGCTTGATGCGCATAAACCGTTTACAGTGAGAAGGGAAAGGGAAGGCGGACAGTCTACCAGGACAAAATCGAATGAGTTTATAATATCCCTGCTGCTTTCGAGGGCTTTTTTCAGGAAAAACTGGTTTTTATTCCTTGTAACCAGTTCGAGTTCGGCGTGGGCAAGCGACGTATTGGATGGTATGACGGATAAATCTCCAAGATAACTGTCAATCATCACATCTTCCAGCCGTGTTTTTTCAAGAAGAAATTCGGCCATTGTCATGTCTTCCGGCTTCAATTTTATTCCCACGCTGACTGTGGCATTGCCCTGCGGGTCCAGGTCTGCAAGAAGAACTCTTTCGCCGCTTTTGACGAGAGCCGCGGCTATATTTACGCAAAGTGTGGTTTTGCCTGTTCCGCCTTTCTGGTTTGAAAAAGATATTATCTTCATGGCATTAAGTATATAACAAACAGTCCTTATTATCAATTATCCGGCTGATTGAGAAGGGAAAGAGCATTTTTTCTCAAAATAAGCGTTTCAAGACGTTCCCCGAGAGACAGGTTTCTGAACAATTCGAGAGTTTTTTCCTGGTCTGTCCAGGGAGAGTCCGTTCCGAAGAGCACGTACTCCTGGGGATGTTTGAGAATGATGTTTCTGGCTTTTTGTCTATCAATGAATTCAAGGGAAAAAGAAATTTCCATGAAAATCTTTTTGCCCGCGATAAACTTTTCGACTCCATCCCAGTCTTCCCATGCTCCGAGATGGGTAAGTATCAGCTTGAGACAAGGGAACATATCTACGACTTTGATAATCCTTTCCGGGTCTGCCTTCCTTATTCTTTCAAATGCGAAATCAAAACCCGTATGCATGACAAGCAGAAGGTTTTCCTGAGATGCCTTTTCATAGATACGCAGCATCCTGGGTTCGTCAAGGACGAAATCCTGGTAATAGGGATGCATTTTGAGTCCGGAGAACCCCTCTTTTTTTATCATGGTTATCCTTTCTTCTGCTTTGTTGTCATCCGGATGGATTGAAGGCAGGGGGATGATTCTTTCGGAACGTATGTTTTTTGACCACTCGAATATGGATTCAAAATGAGACGGTTTTGTCGCAATGGAGCATACAACACTTTTCTCTATGCCTGACCTGTCCATGGATGCAAGAAGAGAAGATAGTCTGCCGTCAAGCTTTGCGGCTATTCCTCCTTCTTCTTCCAGTACCTTTATAGCTTTGCATGCCAGGGAATCAGGAAAAGCATGCGCGTGAAAGTCTATAATGCCTTTCATTTCTTCAAGATATCGAATATTGCCTGGGCAATTATCATATGTCCCGTATGGTTTGGATGCACGGGTTCTCCGCAGAAAGTTTCCATTTCCCTGTACTTGAGATGTTTCTGGAAAATGTCATGTGTTCTGATGAACAGCGTATTGTATTCCTTGCTCATCCTGGCTGAAATCTTCCTGTAATCTTCAAGCATTCTGAGAATTGTTCCTCTTTGAGAGTCCGTCTTGTCTGTGCTTATGTAAAAAGGTTCCAGTATTATAACCTTGCAGCCCGTTTTCTCCGCTGTCATTCCGAGCAGTTTTCTGTACCTTTCAAGATATTTATCCGGAGTCAGCTCTTCCCATCCTTCAGTTTTTCTGAAAACCCTGTGTACATCGTTGATGCCTATCAGGATGGATAGCCAGTCGGGTTTCAAATACATCATGTCGTCTGTCCACCTGTTTTCGAGGTCAAGCAGGGTATTGCCCCCTATGCCCTTGTTTATCACATCAACCTTGATTTCGGGCATATTTGCCAGCATCATTTCCTTGAACATCTTCACGTAGCCGCCTCCAAGCATCAAGGGGTCAGTTCTTCTTCCGTTGTCGGTTATACTGTCTCCTATAAAAAGGAACCTCTGTCCGTTTTTTACTGAAAAGTTCATTTTTGCGCCTCCCTTATTTGCATGTTTTTTGCAAATACTGTTTTTTAAATTATAATAGATAAAAAACAACTGTCAATACAAATTTAAAATATTCAATCTGCGGGCCAGGGCACATAGCAGAACCAGGATTTCAAAATTCCCCTGTCCCTGTTTTATTCAACCATGTATAAACTTATAGCTCTTGACCTTGACGGCACTCTTCTTGACGACACCGGAAGCATTTCAGCAAAAGATGCTAAAGCCCTCAGAAGTTTTTCACAAAAGGGCGGAGTTGTCGTGCTTGCTTCAGGAAGAATGACCGGTTGTGTGGCTCCTTTTGCCGCCGCTCTCGGCATAGACTGCCCTCTTATAGCATATAACGGGGCGATGGTTAAACTCATGGAAGCCGAAAAGAGGGCCATTTTGTATCACAATCCATTGGACAGCCGGCATGCGGATATTATCATTGATTACTGTGAAAGCAGGAGGTTCTTTTTAAACTATTACATAGATGACGTTTTGTATGCGACATGCGACAGCAGTCTCAGAAAATACGCGGATATCTATTCGCAGCAGACCGGTGCAATTTACCGTTTCACAGACGGGCTTGGCAGATTTAAGGGAGGCAGTCCCACCAAGATGATACTGATAACCGACAGTGAGAATTCAGATATTTCGCGTACGAGAGATTTCCTTTACGGATATTTTTCAGACATGATGGGGGCAAAGGTTAACATAGCAAGAACCAATCCCGAATACCTTGAATTTTTCAACATTGAAACGGACAAGGGAGTTGCTCTTGCGAAGGTTGCGAAACACTACGGCGTAAAAAGGGAAGAAATAATTGCCTTCGGGGACGGGGAAAACGATATTCCCATGCTTGAATACGCAGGTTTTTCCGCAGCGCCCTCCAATGCCAGGCCGGCAGTAAAAAAATCTGCCGGCACGGTTTCTGTCTGGAGCAATAACCAGTCGGCGGTAGGAAAATTTCTTGAAGGGATTTGACATGGTACGATATCGTCTTCCGAAGGCATTTTTTCAATAGAAACCAATATGATTGCCTGGGCAAATTAAAGACAGGCAGGGAAAGGTTCATGGACAGGCACAGGTTCAAAATCTTTACCCTGTGTCTGCAAATAGAGGTTTGTCCTTTGACTATTTTCCCTTAAGGATATAGAATGTATATCTAATTGAGGCGGAAACTTTTCAAAAATAATATGGGAGGTTTTATGGCGAAGAAAAAATTGGGAGCTGCAGTAATAGGTTTGAGAATGGGAGACTACCATCTTGTGGGATACCGGAAAAATCCAAACACGGAAATAGTGGCAATATGCGATACCGACCCGGTTATCCTGGAGGAAAAAAAGAAGCAGTATGAAGTTCCCGTGGCAGTGAAAGACTACAGGGAGCTTCTGGACAACAAGGACATTGATATTGTTTCCGTTGTTACTCCTGATTATTACCATGCCGAGCAGTCTATAGCTTTCATGGAAGCGGGGAAAGATATCCTGTGTGACAAGCCCATGACTCCCACGGTGGAAGAGGCGAAAGAAATTATGAAGGCTGTAAAGAAGACCGGCCGCAAATTCATGATAGGGCAGGTCTGCAGGTATTCGCCTGCTTTTGCTTTCACAAAAAAGCTCGTGGACAGGGGAGAGCTTGGAGAACTTTTCTTTGTGGAATCCGAATATGCCCATGATTATTCCGGTGTTCCCGGAGTGGGCAACTGGCGGGTTGACCCGAGGCGCGAGCCTTTTCTTGGAGGAGGCTGCCATGCGGTCGATTTTGTGAGATGGGTGGCTGGAGAGGCGCAGGAAGTTTTCGCCTATGCAAACCACAAGTGCCTGACAACCTGGCCCGTGAACGACTGTACGGTTGCCCTTTACAAGTTTGCAGGAAACATCATCGGGAAGGTTTTTGTTTCCGTGGGGTGCATAAGACCTTACACCATGAGAAGTGTTTTCTACGGCGTTGACGGAACAATAGTTTGCGACAACAGGTCCCCATATATAGAGATGTGCAGGAAGGGTTACTTCGGCAAAAAACAAACTTTTATGACTGTTCCCATAGAAGTTGCGGACCACAATGTTTCTGACGAAATTTCGGATTTTGTTGACTGCCTGCTGAATAACAAGCCTGTGCCGATGGATGCAGCAGAAGGCGCAAGAACAGTTGTTGCAGCTCTTTCTGCCGCACGCTCTGCAAGGGAAGGCAAACCTGTTAAAATTGAACAAATAAAATAACTATGGAGATGCACATGGAAGCCGGGTTTTATGAAACAGATATTACTCCGAGTATCGGGATGGAACGTCCTGCGACATATTACAAATTATACATAGAATCTATAAGGGACCCTCTTAAAGTGAGAGCGGCGGTAATATCGGACGGGAAAGAGCGGGTGGCTCTGGTTGGCGTGGATACGGGAGCTTTGCATTCAGGCAATGCGGTTGAAGCTGCCCGCCAGAAGATAGAAAAGCTGACAGGAATAAAAGGGAGTGCGGTCATGATAGGCGCGTCTCATACCCATTCGGGCGGCCCTTTCCACGGGCCCCTGCCAGAAGATTATGAAGACGCCCCCGGGCTGATAAAAACGCTCATATCCGAATATTCCATCGTTCCCGACCCCCTCTATTACAGGCACGTGATAGAGCAGATAGTTACCGCTGTGTGCGAGGCGGACAGGAGAAGGACCAAGGCAATGCTTTCCTGCGGCGTGGGATTTGAAAATAAGGTTGCTTTCAACCGCCGCTGTAAAATGAAAAACGGAAGGGTATATACCCATCCCGGCAAGGGAAATCCCGACATTCTTGATTTTGCAGGGCCTTCCGACCCCGATGTCGGAGTTTTGTCCGCGTGGGACACCTGCGGGAAATTCCTCGGATGTATCGTCAACTATTCCTGCCACGGAACCACTCTTCATGAAGGCGCTTCCGCGGACTGGATATGCTATATGGAAAAAACGATACGCGGGGTTATGGGACAGGATGCCGTTACGGTTTTTCTCAACGGCGCCAGCGGCGACCTGACACAGGTAAACAATCTCTCGTTAAATGAAAGGGAAATCGGGGAAAGATACGCTAATTTCGTGGGAACAAGGGTCGGAGCGGAAGCTGTCAAGGTTATCGCAAGCGCGGAAAAGGGCGATTTTTCGCCTGTTGCGGCCAGGCAGAAAATTCTTAAAATAAACCGTAGAAAACCTTCCGCAAGAAGGGTGGAAGAGAGCAGGAGAATTGTCGAAGAAGGGTTGAAGGCGAACAAGATTTCGGAGACGCCGTGGCTTTTTGCAAAGGAAATACTGGTGACCGACTACGTCATAGGCAAAGACCCTGTGGCTTCCGTTGAACTGCAGGGCATACAGATAGGAGGCGCGGTATACCTTTCCAACCCTGCCGAGCTTTTCTGCCAGCTGGGTTTGGACATTAAAGAAGGGTCTCCGTTTCCTGTTACTTTCGTGGTGGAAATTGCAAACGGTTTTAACGGGTATGTCCCCGACGAGAAAGCTTTTACTCCCCAGGGAGGGGGTTATGAAACCGTGCTGACCAGATTTTCCAATCTCGAGATTACTGCTGGCAGGCAGATTGCAAACGGATGCATATCCCTTGCAAAAGAGTTCAAGCCCGGCAAAATTCCCGAGCTTCCCCGGATAAAGGACCCTATACCAGCATGGGATTACGGCATGCTCGGTCCGGAACTTGAATAGAAAAAGTGTTAACAGAAAAAGAAATAAAGGCTTATGCAAGAGAGTGCGGTTTTATTGATTGCGGTATTACCACGGCGGATGATTTTCCGGAATACGAAAGGGCTCTCGACAGGCTTATCAGTCTTTTCCCCGGGACCGAAAACTTTTACATGCCCATGTATAAAAGGGCGCGGATTAAAGAAAGGGTTCCCTGGGCAAAGTCTGTTATAGTATGCATGAGAGATTACGGGAAATACAAAATCCCGGCAAATATTATTGGTTACATAGGCAGGAATTACCTTTTTGATTCACGCGTGTCTCAGAATCCTGACTTCCAGGCAATAAAGGATTTTACGGGGTACCTTAGGGATGGAGGTTTGAAAGTAAGAAAAGGCGGGCTCCCTGACAGGCTTGCGGCAGCAAGGGCGGGAGTTGGGCGCATCGGGAAAAACAACTTTGTTTATTCGGCAAAGGCAGGTTCGTGGGTAAATACCGTGACATATATAGTTGGCGCTGAACTTGTACCTGACGAGCCGGCAATGGAATCTCCTTGTCCCGAAGGATGCGACCTGTGCATAAAGGCCTGTCCCACCGGAGCTTTGAGCAGTCCTTATACGGTCAGGATGGATTATTGCGTGGCGTATCTCACTTATGGCGGGTCCCTGCCTGTGCCGAAAGAGTTATCTGCAAAAATGGGAAACTGGATATACGGATGCGATGCATGCCAGGAAGCGTGCCCGTTGAACAGGGGCAAGTGGAAAGAGCAATTCGCTCTTCCCCATCTGGGGGAACTTTCTTGCATACTGACTCCCAAGGGGCTGAGCGAAATGGATGAATTAACTTACAGAAATAAGATTCATCCGCTTTTTCCGTATATTCCCGTTGAAGATATGAAACGATGGCATGATAATGCCAAAAGGGCTTTAAAATTTGTTAACGAACAGGGAAAAACAAAGAGATGACAAACAGAAAAAAACTGGCTATTTTTGGGGGGCCTAAGGCAGTAAAGACGGATGTAAGGGATATTTTCCACTGGCCCATAGTAAACAGGGAAATGGAAGATAAGGTGCTGGAGGTTTTGCGGGCGGGCAAGATGTCCCAGCTGGATGTAACAATGGAATTTGAAGAAGGATTTGCAAAGTGGCACGGAATGAAATACGCCCTGGGACACAACAACGGAACCAGCACCCTGCATTCCGCTTTCTTCAGTATAGGAATAGGCAAAGGGGATGAAATAATCTGTCCGGCAATCACCTACTGGGCGTCGTATCTTCCCGTCTTTTCATTGGGAGGTACAGTGGTTTTTGCCGATATAGAACCCGATACTCTGAATATAGACCCAAGCGATATAGAAAAAAGAATAACAAAGAAAACAAAAGCGATACTTGTGGTCCATTATTACTCAAGGCCTGCGGATATGACAAGGATAATGAAAATTGCCGTTAAGCATCGCCTCAGGGTTGTGGAAAATGTCGCCCATGCCACCGGGGCTCTTTACAAAAACAGGCTTGTCGGAACTCTCGGGGATGTTTCGGCTTTTTCTTTTATGAGTTCAAAATCTTTCGCGGCAGGCGAAGGCGGAATGCTGCTTACAAATAATAAAGAAATCTATGAAAGGGCCATTGTTTTCGGCCATATTGAGAGATACAGGGACCTGACAATACCCGGACTGAAGGCGGTGACGGGTATTCCATGGGGAGGTTACAAGTACAGGATGCACCAGCTTACATCAGCGGTAGGCATAGTGCAGCTTAAAAAATACAAAAAGGAAATGGCGGAGGTGGACAGGGCAATGAATTACTACTGGGATTTGCTGGAAGGGCTTCCCGGGATTAAGTCATTACGGCCTCCAAAGGGTTCGGGGACTACTATGGGCGGATGGTTTGTACCCAAAGGACTCTATTTCAAAGAGCAGCTTGGCGGGCTTTCCATAACAAGGTTCGCCGAGGCTGTCACGGCTGAAGGGTCACCTACATATGCCGGATGCCAGAAAGAGGGGTATCCTCACCCCCTGCTTAATACAATAGATGTTTATAACGACGGCAAACCTACAAGAATAGCCAATTCCAACTGGGACGTAAGGAATAACAAAGGTCCGCTTCCCGTTGCTGAAGGGATACATTCAAAAGTTGTAAGTGCGCCGTATTTCAGAAGGTTTTATCCTAAAATAATAAGAGAACATGCCAATGCAGTAAGAAAGGTGATTGAAAATTACAGGGAACTGCTTGATTGAAACTGTATAGCTTTTAAATTTAATAACTTTGATAAAAAAAAGGAGGATGGACAGATGAAATCGAAACTGGCGCTTTTGGGAGGACCCAAATCAGTAAAGTCGGATGTGAAGGATGCTTTTACATGGCCTATCGTTAACAAGGAAATGGAAAACAAGGTGCTTGAGGTTTTAAGGGCGGGGAAGATGTCCCACCTCGATGTCACAAGAGAATTTGAGGAAGGTTTTGCCAAATGGCACAAGATGAAATACGGACTGGGAACGAATAACGGAACCAGTGCTCTGCATTGCGCTTTCTTTGGAGCGGGTATTGGCAAGGGAGACGAGATAATATGTCCTGCAATTACCTACTGGGCGTCATTTCTTCCGGTATTTTCTCTGGGAGGCACGGTGGTATTTGCCGATATCGAGCCTGATACTTTGAATATAGACCCGGACGATATAGAAAAAAGAATAACCAAAAAGACAAAAGCCATCCTGGTTGTTCACTATTGTGCCAGGCCCGCAGACATGACAAGGATAATGAAGATAGCCAGGAAGCATAATCTCAAGGTTATTGAAGATGTTTCCCATGCCCACGGGGCGCTTTACAAGGGCAAGATGGTAGGAACTTTCGGGGATGTTTCGGCTTACTCGTGCATGAGCGGCAAATCTTTTGCCATAGGCGAGGCGGGTATGCTTCTTACCAACAACAAAGAGATATATGAACGGGCCATAGTTTTTGGACAGTATGCAAGGCATGGCGACCTGACAATACCCGAGTTGAAAGCCGGAGCGGGACTGCCCTGGGGCGGATACAAGTACAGGGCGCACCAGCTTTCATCGGCAGTAGGAGTTGTTCAGCTGAAGAAATATCCGAAAGAGATGGCAGAGATAGACAAGGCAATGAATTATTTCTGGGACCTTCTTGAAGGACTGCCGGGAATCAAATCCCTGAGGCCGAAGAAAGGTTCCGGTTCTACGATGGGTGGCTGGTATGTTCCCAAGGGACTATATTTCAAGGAGCAGCTCGGAGGCCTTTCCATAACAAGGTTTGCACAGGCTGTCACGGCCGAGGGATTTGCCATGTATACAGGCGCTAACAAGGGAGGTTACAACCATCCACTGCTCAATACCGTGGATGTATACAATGACGGCAAGCCGACAAGGATAGCCAATTCAAATTGGGACGTCAGGACGAATAAGGGTTCTCTCCCTGTTTCGGAAGGCATACAGTCAAAGGTTTTCGGGGCACCTTATTTCAAAAAATATTATCCCAGGGTAATCAGAGAACACGCCGATGCCGTCAGAAAGGTAATTGAGAATTACAAAGAATTGCTTGCCGGCGACAAGGGTGACCCGAAAGATATGGGAGGATGGGGACTTTCCGGCATAAAGGCTCCTGCAAAAAAGAAGAAATAAAAGTTGTAATTAAAATATGCAACCATGGAGAGAAAAAAATGGAAAAACTTGCTATCAACGGAGGTAAACCCGCAAGGGCCATACCCCTGCCAGAAAGAAACAGTTTCGGCGAAAAGGAAAAGAACGCAGCTATAAGGGTACTCGACAGGGTGGTCTCCTCCGGGAAAGGGCTTGACAGGTACGGCGGGGTGGAAACAGACGCTTATGAGAAAGAATTTGCCGCCTATTTCGGTACAAAGTTTGCCACAGCGGTAAGTTCCGGAACCGCTTCGATTCATTCTGCTGTAGCCGCGCTGAACCTTGAACCGGGAAGCGAAATTATTACGGCTCCTATCACGGACAACGGAACCATCATGCCCATGATTTTCCAGCAGTGCATACCGATTCTGGCGGACGTGGATTATAAAACGCTCAACATGTCTCCCGAATCCATAGAGAAAAAAATAACAAAGCGAACGAAAGCCATTGTCGTGGTTCATCTTGCCGGCATGCCCGCCGACATGGACAGGATAATGAAAATAGCCCGCAAGCATAAGCTATATGTTATTGAAGACTGCGCCCAGGCCCACGGGGCTGTCTACAAAAAGAAATTTGTCGGTTCGATAGGAGACATGGGATGTTTCAGCATGATGGGGAGCAAACATACCACCAGCGGCGGACAGGGCGGAATGGTTATAACCAGCAATGAGAATTTGTATTGGGCCGCCAAGAGGTTTGCCGACCGGGGAAAACCATTCGGCACCAAAGAGACAAGCTGTATCCGGGCCGGACTCAACTACAGGATGACCGATCTTGAGGCTGCCATAGGCAGGGAACAGCTTAAAAGGCTCGACAATATAAGAAAAAAAAGGTGTGCAGTGTATATGGAATTAAAAGAGCTGTTTAAGAAAAACCTTTCCGCTTTCAGGATGTGGGAAAACCTTCCGGGAACCGAACCCAACCCGTGGTTCTGCTTCATACACATTGACAGGCAGAAGATAAAAGAAGACAATTCCGTTGTTTCTGCCGCACTGAGAGCCGAGGGTATGTTTGTGGGAGCCCATTATACCACTCCCATGACGCAGTCAAAATGGCTGGCCGAACGCAATACCCTGGGTAAATCTCAACTGCCGTGGACTCTGCCTGGCGCCGGGAAGATAAAGTATGAGGGAACATGTCCCAATGCCGAAAAAGCTCTTATTGACCACCTGACGTTTTATATGAACGAAAACTGGAAAAAACGCGAGGTCAGGGATGCCCTCAAGGCATTCCAGAAAGTCGAAGCTTATTATATGAAGAAATAGAGGCTTAACTGATGTTAAATAAACGGGAGAAAAGAATGTTAATAGATATACACACGCATGTTATCAATATGTGGGAAGAAAAACCTGAGAAACATTTTACTGCAAGGAAACTGCTGAATATAATGGACCGTCTTGGAATAGACAAGTTTGTGCTTCTTCCCATAGGGGCGAGCCCCGAAACGAGATATTTTTATTTCGGTACAGAGGAAGTGCTGGATATTCACAAGAAGTACCCCGACAGGGTGATACCTTTCTGCAACGTTGACCCCCGGGCCGGTTCAAATTCGGAGAAGACGGATTTTTCCTGGATTCTCAACCACTACAAAGAGCAGGGCTGCAAGGGGCTGGGAGAGCTGACGGCCAATATGTATTTTGACGACCCGAAATGTCTCAATCTTTACAGGCATTGCGGCAAGGTCGGTTTTCCCGTGACGTTCCATCTTTACAGCAGGTTCAGCGGAAGTTACGGGCTTGTGGACGATTTTCACCTGCCGCACCTGGAAAATGCCCTGAGGGAATGTCCCGAAACCGTATTCCTCGGACATGCAACCGCTTTCTGGTCGGAAATAAGCAGTGGAGTGACAGAGGATACAAGGATAGGATATCCCAAGGGTCCCATTCCCGGGCCGGGAAGAATTTGCGAACTGATGAAGAAATATCCCAACCTGCGCGGCGACCTTTCCGCGGGAAGCGGTTACAATGCGATAACCAGGGACATGGAATTCGGTTACCGTTTCCTTGAAGAATTCCAGGACCAGCTTCTTTTCGGTACGGACATATGCCATTACGGCCAGGATGCCGAGATAGTTCCCTATATCCACGACGCCCTTAAGAACAAACATATTTCAAAAACGGCCTACAAAAAAATTACACATGAGAATGCAATAAAACTGTTGAACCTCTAAAACATAAAGGTATATAAATAAAATGCTTATAGATATACATACCCATATAGTAAGGATGTGGGAAGAAAAACCGGAAGATCTCTTCACGCTCGGAAGGTTTATTAAGGTCATGGACAGGCTGGGTATTGAAAAATTCGTGCTTCTGCCCGTGGGAATGGGCATCAGTCCCGAAATAAGGGCCTTCAGCTTTACTACCGAGGACGTGCTCAGGATATACAGTAAGTATCCCGACAGGGCGATACCATTCTGCAACGTTGACCCCCGGGCGGGTTCAAATTCGGATAAAACCGATTTTTCCTGGATTCTCAACCATTACAAGGAGAAGGGCTGCAAGGGTCTGGGAGAGCTGACGGCAAACATGAATTTTGATGACCCGAAATGCATGAACCTTTACAGGCACTGCGGCAAGGTCGGTTTTCCTGTTCTTTTCCACCTCTACGGCAGGCTCGGAGGCAGTTACGGACTGTCCGACGAACTTCACCTGCCCCGGCTTGAAAGGGCTCTCGTGGAATGTCCCGAGACGGTTTTTATTGGCCACGCCTTTGCTTTCTGGTCGGAGATTGACGGTGGGATAACCGACGAGAACAGGATCGGCTACCCGAAGGGAAAGATCTCTTCGCCCGGGAGGATATGCGAGCTGATGAAGAAGTATCCCAACCTTTACGGGGACCTGTCCGCGGGCAGCGGCTACATAGCCATAACCAGGGACATGGAGTTCGGGTACCGGTTTCTCGAGGAGTTCCAGGACAGGCTACTCTTCGGAACGGATATCTGCCATTACCGGCAGGACTCCGAGATAGTTCCCTATATTCACGATGCCCTTAAAAACGGCCATATTTCAAAAAAAGCCTACGAAAAAATAACGGAAGGCAATGCGAAAAGGCTTTTAAACCTGTAAATAATCAACTTTGAGAGGATGCCGAATGGTTATAGACATTCATACCCATGTCAATAACAGGTGGGATCATAAGCAGAGGGGGATGAAAACTTTCACGATAGAATGGCTTATGGAAATAATGGACGGCCTTGGCATAGACAGGTTTGTTATTCTTCCCATAGGAGCAAGTCCTGAAACGAGGTATTTCTATTCAGGAAATGAATGTATCCTGGAAATGTACAGGAAATATCCCGACAGGGTAATTCCTTTCTGCAACATAGACCCGCGTGCCGGCTCCAATTCGGAAACTACGGATTTTTCCTGGATTCTGAACTATTACAAAGAACAGGGATGCAGGGGGCTCGGAGAACTTTCAGCAAACATGTATATTGATGACCCCAAATATATGAACCTTTATAGGTACTGCGGCAAGGTAGGTTTTCCTGTAATTGTTCATTTATACGGCAGGTTCAACGGAAGCTACGGACCCGTTGACGATCTTCATCTCCCGCGGCTCGAAAGGGTCCTGAGGGAATGTCCGGAAACCGTCTTCCTTGGGCACGCGTACGCTTTCTGGTCAGAGATAAGCGGGGCTGTAACCGAGGATACAAGGATAGCCTATGTAAAGGGGAAGATCCATTCTCCGGGACGGGTATGCGAACTGCTTGAAAAATACCCCAACCTTTACGGCGACATTTCGGCCGGCAGCGGCTACCATGCTATAACAAGCGACCCTGAGTTCGGGCCACGGTTTCTTGAAGAATTCCAGGACAAGCTTCTTTTCGGTACGGATACCTGCCATTACGAGGGAACCCAGGGGGAAATTCTCCGGTATCTCAAGGAAACTGTGGCAAAAGGGCTCATTTCTCAGAATGCTTACACGAAAATCACGGAAAAAAACGCAAAAAAACTTCTGCAACTTTAAAGGAGGCAATAATGGCTTTGATTAAATTTGACAGGATGAAAGAATTGATGAATATTCCAAAAACCGCGGAAACCCTTTTAAATAACCCTGAAAAGGAAATCAAGTTCTCCCTGAATCTCAAGATGAACAATGAAGAAATCATATGTTTCGATGCGTTCGTGGTTTACCACAATGTCGTGCTTGGACCTGCAAAGGGAGGGATAAGGTTTTCTCCTCGTGTTTCCTTTGGAGAAGTGAGAACATTTGCCGAGATTATGACCTACAAAAATGCCCTCATGGGCCTTCCGTTCGGGGGCGGCAAATCGGGCATCAAGTTCGACCCGTACAAGATGGAGGATTTCACCAGGATAGCCATTATCAAAGAATACGTGCACATGATAAGAGAGGAGCTTGCCTCCGGTTCCTATATTCCGGCTCCCGACCTGGGAAGCTCTCCGCAGGACATGTCTATCATTTACGGGGAAACCCACAAGCCTGAAACGGTAACGGGCAAGCCTGTGATAATAGGCGGGCTTCCCGGAAGGCTCCAGGCGACGGGAAGGGGTGTTTCCCATGCAGCGAAACTGGGAATTGAAAATATACTGAAGAAAGATGTCAAAAAGACAGATGTCATCGTTCAGGGGTTTGGAAACGTGGGCAGGTGGACAGCCTACTTTTTGCACCAGATGGGGGCGCGCATAACGGGACTCTACGACATCGCGGGTATTATTTACAACAAGAAGGGGCTTGACATAGAGAAACTCTTTAAGTATGCCCCCACCAGCAAGGATTCCATAAAAGGTTTTCCCGGAAGCGAATCCATCACTTCCGACGAATTCTTTTCGCTTAAGAGCGACGTTCTGATTCCCGCGGCCGTTGAAAATGTCATAACCGAAAAGACCGCTCCTGAAATTAATGCAAAACTGATTGTTGAAGGGGCCAATGACCCGACAACTGAAAAAGGTGAAGAAATACTTCTTGCCCGGGGAATCCATGTGCTTCCCGACTTCTTTGCAAACAGCGGCGGCGTTGTCGCTTCGTATTTCGAATGGAGAAACGCAAAATCAGGCAACCAGACATGCGAGAAAGAAGTATTCGACCTGATAGATAAGAAAATAGATGCGGTGTTCTGGCAGGGGATGAAAGCTCAGAAAAATCTTAAATCAAGCCTGAGGGAATCTTTCTTTTCCATCTCTCTAAATACTCTTGTTGAAGCCATGAAGGCAAGACTCTGGATTTAATATCAAGGCCGGGAACTTCTTTTGTTTTCTTGCTTTGTGTCAAGAAACAGATGGTTGCGAAGGACGGTCCTTCGCCTGTTGCCGACTGAACATGGTAAAAGGAAAAATAGCAGATTTTGGCAGAACGTTTTCCTGCCTGCCAAGGAGATTGAAATGAAAAAGGGACTTTTTTTTATTCTTGCGTTTTTGTTTTCGTGCAGTTTCCTGAAAGCTGAGAGCCAAGGATACCTGGAGTGGCTCAAAAGAAGGGATGCCCTGAAACAGGACAAAAGCGTGGCGGCTTACTATACCTTCGAAAACCTCAGGGAAAACAAGAATATCCTTCAGGACATCGGTAAAAACGGCAGGAATCTCACGTATACTCCATACAAAGACCCCAAAACAGGCAAGGTTTTTGATGACCTGCAGGTCGTAGAAGGCAGGTGGCCCGAAAAAACTGCTGCAAGAGTCACCCGCGGTTTTTTCAGAGGGCCTGCGCTTAATATTGAGGAGAGACAGTTCTCCGCCGAATGCTGGTTTCGCAGGCAGGGAGAAGGGCTCAATGTTCTTCTTTCGTCAGCCGGGTTCAGGGATGGCTGGCAGATGGGCTTTAATTTCTGGCAGGGACGTTCAGATGAAGTGTACCTGGGTATAGGGCGGCCCGTTGTTTATTTTGCAACCGTTACGGGGAAAAAAGCTCTGCCCGAAAACACCTGGCACCACTTTGCAGCAACCTGGGACGGGAGCAGTATGAAGGTGTACATCAATGGCTCTCTGGTAGCAAGCGAAGTTGAAATGGTGGAGATGGAAGGAGACAAGAGAAAGAAGGTCAAAAGAGAAAAATACGACGGTGAATATTATCCCACGAAGACGCCTTTCCAGCTTTGCATGGGAGCGGGAACCGTAAACCTTGACAGGAGCGATGTTACCATTGACCTTGATGAAGTTGTGATTTATAACAGGGTCTTAAACGAGGAAGAGATAGCCCTTCTCGGAAAGGGTCCCGTTAACGTGTCTGAAAAGGAGGTTTTTGCAAAGGCCGATGCTTTTATCAGGGCAGGGGATTATAAAAACGCGCGAGCCGAATACGTTAAGCTGAAAGGACTGCCCAGTTACGGGAAAGAACTTGCCTTATTCAACATGGCAGAGAGTTACAGGCTGGAAAAGGACTATTCCAATTGCCACAAGACATACAGCGAAATTTTTACTATACCCGGCCTGACTGCCTATTACCGCATATACGGACTCTTCAGGCAGGCAGAGGTGTTTATTGAGCAGAAGGATTATGATAAGGCAAGGCAGTTGTACGGCAAGGTATTAAAAACCGAAGGCGCCTTGAATCAACACCTTTTTAAGGCACGCATGTGTGAAGGAGATACCTACAGGGCGCAACTGAAAAACTCCCGGGCGCGTGAGATATACAGGAACCTTCTGATAGAAGAAGAATCTTTACCCTTTCCCAACGACGGGCACAGAACGGCCCTGATAGGCAGGCTGGAAGAGATAGAAGGGCTTGCAGATGGCAAGGCTGGAAAAACCAGGCAGGAACAATGGTTGGAGAAGATAAATGGCCCGAAGCATGCGATATACGTATCTCCCGGGGGAGACGATGCCGGTGAAGGGACGTTGAAAAAACCCTTTGCTACTCTCACCAGGGCCCGGGAAGAGATAAGAAAGTTGAAACAGGAAGGGATGCCGAAAGGAGGCATAGCCGTGTATCTCAGGGGAGGCAATTATTTCCTGGCAGAGAGCCTTGCCTTCGGAAAGGAAGACTCCGGCACGGAAGACTCTCCAGTTGTCTACAAAAACTATCAGGGTGAAAACGCAAGGCTGATAGGGGGAAAGGAAGTCAGGAACTTCGAGCTGTTAAACGATCCGGATGTTATGCGGAGGCTGCCGGAAGAAGCGAATGGCAAGATATGGGTGGCTGATTTAAAGGCACAGGGGATAACCGATTACGGAGAGTATACAAACCGCGGCGGGTACGGGAAAGACAATCCTGCAGCGCTGGAGCTTTTCTGCAATGGCAAGGTGATGCAGATTGCGCGCTGGCCCAATAATGGTTTTGCAAGAACCTCCGATGTGCCGGAACCTGAGGGCGAGATGAAGGGAAGAGGAAAATTCCAATACGGCAAATTCAGTTATTCCGGCGACAGGCCGGAAAGGTGGACCGAAGAAAAAGATGCCTGGCTTCACGGGTACTGGTACCTTGTATATGCGAAAGACCAGGTAAAGCTGAAATCCATAGATACCGTGAAAAAGACAATATCACTGGCAAACGATACCAGGTGGCATCCTACGTATTCCCTGTACAAAATACCCGTGGCCAGGGATATGCCTTATTACGCATACAACCTTCTGAGCGAACTTGATGCACCGGGAGAATGGTATCTTGACAGGGATACGGGAAAGCTTTACTTCTATCCGCCGGACGGGGTAAACAAAAGCGAGATTATCGTATCCACTCTGGATGCTCCCCTGCTGGAGATGAACGGCGCCTCTCATGTTGTCTTTTCAGGCCTGACCTTTGAGGTTACCCGCAGGCATGGTGTTGAGATAAAAAACGGAAAGGACAACCTTTTAGCCGGCTGCACGATAAGAAATACCGGGCAGGGGTCGGTCAAGCTGGAAAGCGGTTGGAATCACAAGATAATCGGCTGCGATATATACGATGCCGGTTCAGGAGGAATCCTGATGGACGGCGGTGACAGGGAGAAGCTGATACCTGCCGGCCATATAGTGGAAAACAACCACATCTACCGTTTCAACAGGTTTACCGGCGCCAACAATACCAATGCCCTGAGGATAGACGGTGTAGGGCAGAGAGTCTCTCATAACCTTGTCCATGATTCTCCCTCCATAGGTATAGTTTTTAATGCCAACGACCATATAATGGAATATAACGAGCTTCACGACCTTCCCACGGAAGGCAGGGAAATAGGGGCGATGTATATATACGGGGAACCCTGGTACCTGATGAGCAGGGGCAATGTCATAAGGAATAATTTTTTCCACCATATAAGCTCCCATTCTTCCCCCAATACCTCCCAGGGAGTCAACGGCATACACGTAGATGCCATGAACAGCGGCCTTGTTATTGAGAACAACATCTTTTACAGGTTTTCGAGGGGCATATCGAGCACCTATCCGGGCAACTACCTGACAAATAATATCTTTATTGACGGAGAAATGATAGGCATAGGACAGGGAGACAGGTCTAACATTTTCTGCAAAGACAGGGATGTGGACAAGGGTCCCAACATGGGCATGCTGGTAAGGCTTGGTAATCTTTTCAGACAGGTAAGGTATAAACAGCCTCCCTGGAGCCACAGGTATCCCTTCCTTACTGGATTGATGGAAAAAGAACCTGCATTATGGGGCAAGGTGCAGGGCAGTATTATAGAGCGTAATGTCAATACGGGCGGTCCTTTTGTATCTTTCCAGAGCGGGGTCAGGAATACCACTTTTTTTGAAAACAACTGGGATGGAGAGAATCCCCTGTTCGTGGACAGGGAAGGGATGGATTTCCGTTTAAGACCGGGTTCACCCGTTTTTGGACTGACAGGCTGCGAACCTGTAAACCCAAACGAAGCAGGAGTTTATAAAGATCCGTTGAGGGCGAGCTGGCCGGTTAGCAGGACGAAAGAGGACATAGGAAGATATTACAACCCTGACTTCAAACCGCTGGCGCAACTTGGCAAAGAGATAATGCCTGCGGTTAAAAGGATAAGCCCTCCCGAATATTATACTATTGCCCTGAGGAAAAGCCCTGTAAAAATAGACGGTAAACTGGAGAAGGATGAATGGGGAGGCATGGAGATGAAAAAAGCCATGGTCATAGGCAGGGACCACATGGGAAAAGATATCAGGTGTGCCAAAACATACGCATGGCTAATGTACGACAGGGATAACCTTTACATAGGTATGAAACACGAACCTGACCCGTATAAAGAAGGCATGCCGCCGAAACTGAAACAGCATGAGCCCTGGTTTGAGATAGGCATAGAAACACAGAATGGTCCTCACAGCCAGGGCTGGTGGATAGACGACATGGCAACCGGCCCTGTATATATATTCACTGGCAGATCCAGCGGGGAATTTGTCGTGCAGAATCTTTTCGGCATGGACCATTCAAGGGTGAGAAAGCTTGAACAGTCAATTGAATACAGCGTGCATATGGTTGACAGCGGGACAAAGGAGTGGATGTCGGAAACCATGATTCCCTTTGCCGAGATAGGTGTTAATCCGGATGAGGTTGAACAGCTTGCCTTCAGTGCGGGGACCTATAAAAAAACAGGATTTTTCAACTGGATACCTACGGGTACCCAGCTCTGGCGTGTTGAAAATGCCGGTTTCATCAAATTCGCCAAATAGTATGTTTTCTGTAGCGGT
>DAOQVZ010000008.1:9147-32673 GCA_035341815.1 bacterium | reverse complement strand
ATATACCAAAAGGTGGTAATAAGACCTGTTCTCTACAGTTGGAAGGCTTTCTTCCTGAGGAGACCACTGTAACCCTGTCCTGTAACAACCCCGGCAAGGTATCCCTGTGGGACGGAGAAACAGAAAATTCTTTTCCATATAATTGTTCAGCATCTTCCCTGCCCAAGAATTTGATATTGAAAGGCGAAGCCGCCTCAAGTAATACGAGAGACATAACTCTTACCCTGACGACTTCCGAAGGCGGTTCTGATACTGCGAAAGTGACAGTATTTAAGATAGATTTAGATTGGGATGGTTTATCAGATGAGACAAAATATGAAACAGGACTTTATATCCCGTTAAACGTAGATGATGATAATAGTGATACTATGCTTGATAAAGATCAATCCCCGGTTTTTGGGGAAAATGACCTTAAAAAACTCATTATCCGTAAACCTTCTCCTTCTGACCTGCCTAATTCTGTTTCTTTTATAATTTCTTCCGGAAGCAGTAAAATGAAACTATGGGAGAATACTGCAACGGATACGGAAAAGATTGCTGAAGTTGCAACCAGAAATTACAGTATTTCTGATGATTTGCAATCCGATACATGGTTATGGGCGGAGGGATACGCTATCAGTACAACAAAAGAGGTAGAAGTAAAGATATCATATGAAGCGCCGGATGGAACGATAGGTGAAGACAAAGTTAAAGCTACCGTGACAATCGGAACTGTTTTATTGGACCCAGGACATGGAGGGACCGATTCTGGCGCAATTGGGCCAACATATTTATATGAAAAAGTGCCAAATTTGGATATTGCGTTGAGATTGCGAACCTTGCTGCAAGACGCTGGATTAACAGTTGATATGACAAGAGATACTGATATATATATTAGCAAGGAAGACCGTGCCGATATGGCAAAAAACGCTCAACCAAAATACGTTTTTTTCTTCTCGCTCCATGAAAATGGTGTTTCAGATACTTCTATCCGAGGAACTGAAACCTTTACAACTTCAATCAGTCCATATACATTAGAAACAACAGCTGCAAATGAAATTCAAGGTAGAGTTCATGGTGTTGTTTTAGAAAATAACAGAGGTGTAAAAACAGCTAGTTATGTAGTTTTGAGACATTCTTTGAATGGAAATACAGATGGAAATTTAAGCGAGACGACTTTCATTAGTAATCCTATAAGTGAAGATAGACTAAAACAAAATGATTTTAAACAATCTGTTGCGGAAGCGATGAAAAAGGCAATATTAAAAGTTTTTGTGGAAGATATTATTTATCCAAAACAACCGAATTGAGGGGGATGACCAATGAAAAGAGTAATATTTGTTTTAGTGATTTTGCTACTCATTATTCCTATGTATATACAGGCAGAAGAGGTTAAAACCATTCAGGCAAAAGAAATCTGGACGTTAGAAAATGCTATGGAACCTTTTCTATCGTCTGATGGAAGTATGATTGCCTGGCAGGATACAAAATCAGAGATGATATATGTGGCGAAGGTTGGAAGCAAGGAAAAGATTCAACTGGGGAAAATAACAAGATTATTAGGCTGGGTTCCTCGGAGCAACGAATATCTGATGGTATTGGGAAAAGGATTCTTATCAATAAAGACAAAACAATTCATTGATTCTGTGAACAGGGACATAAATTTTGTCTTTGCTGGAATTATTCAAGGTCCGCATCCACAAGTGCGTATTAACACTCCTGCAGAGATTCCTTCTAAAATTCTCAGCTCCATACCGGTAATTCGAGATGGAAAACTTTTAATAAATTATTCCACTGGAGAACCTTACAATTTCTCTTTATTCACTGATAAACAGGAACGCAAAATTACTTTATTCTCTAATGGACGTCCGATATTTGAAAAAAATAAAGTTCGTTATGTATATTCATTCAAACCTTCTCCCAGTGGAAAGAGAATTATTTTGGAAATAGGTTTAAATGAAGAACCTGGGAGAGAAAATATAGTAATCGATCAGAAAACAAATAGAATATGTAATCTGCCTGGAAACATTATCCATGTGGAAAGTTCAAAATCATTTCCGGGTGGGCATTCTGATTTTAATTGGAATCCTGATGGGGAAAAAATTGTATTTGTCAAAACAATAGAGACATTAGATGAAGGTGATGGTTTTCTCTCTGGAGACCTGTTCTTATGCAATTGGGATGGGACAGATATACGGGAGATTAAATTTGAAACGAAGAAAATACGGAGGGAACCATCTTTTGGACCATCCGACAAGATCACTTATATGTTCTGGGGTGAAGAAAATAATCTTTGTGTTGGTGTAGCTGAACTTTCCTTTTAACTGATTGATCGTAAAAACTTAGCCAAATGGCAACAGTGGTGGGAGAAGAATAAGGATAACTTTAAGTTTCCAAATAATTGAAGTCTTAAAAACTATTGTTAAATTATTTAAATCCCCATTTTCCTTCTGCTGCAAAACGCTTCTACCTTTTCCCTGTTTTGAAACATCCCGACACACTTTTGAAGGCAAATTTTCAGAGATGGGAAAAAGCATCTATCATAAAGTTTTTTACAATATGAAGTTAGGCAAGATTTCAACGATTTTAAAAGTGTGTCTTATGTGTGTCGTATGTGTGACGTAAATGGGTGAATTTTGTGGTCTTTGGAAGACGGGAAAACTTTCGTGAAAAGTGCGGGAAGGCTTGATAGCGAAGGGATTGGAAGCAGGAAGGGGCTTCGGTTAATTTTGACTGTCTGGGACTTAAAATCCGTTGAGGGTTTCCCTCGTGAGGGTTCGACTCCCTCCCTCGGCATTGCAAGCTTCTTTGAAAAGAACCCGAACGGGGACAAAAGGGTTTGGGAAAAAGAATTTTTCCCATGCTGTCCGCCTTGGGAAGGGGAAGATTAAGGGGAAGGTAGCCCGTCCCCTTAAAGAGCGAAGCGACTCGTGAGGGTTCCCGTCACAAAAACCTGCCGGACAAGCGACTCCCTCCCTCGGCAAAAATTCTTTCTTGAATTTTTGCAGAGAATCGAAAATCGAGATTTGAAAATTGAATTTCGATTCGGTCTATTTTCGATTTTCAATTCTCAATACTGGCCGACCCGAACAGTTTGGGGATGCGAGCGGCGCCGACTCCCACCATTCCGAAACATGGTATTCAGGTCACCTTTGCAGCCATTTCGGTTACTATTTCGAAAGCGCGAACCAAGTCAAATTCCGCATAATCGCTGTCCCGCAGAACTGGTTTCAATTGAGATTCAAGCTGTTGTCGCAAAATGCCCAGCCGATTTGAGGAAACGTCAACCGGTTCGTTACCGGGTACAGACAGTTTCTGCTGGATCAAACTGATAAATCGAGCATCCTGCGGATGGATGTGCTGTTTGCGGACCGCGTAATCAATGTCATAGAAATCCCGGATGGCGACCTCGCGACGACACAAAGCCGCGCGATACTTCTCGGCAAAGCTTTCAATCTCTGAAAGAGAACTTACAGTAACTGGTACTACCAGTGATTTACCTGACACAGGATCAAGCAGAAGTGTTTGTGCCGGATTGCGACTTACAGGCATCAATATCGGTTCGCGCAGTCCCAGCTCAACATTGATGGTTTCTCTCTGTCGACTCAGTAATGAGGTGTATCCAATAACTCCGATGTATTGCATAGAATTATTTGCTCCCGTCAAACGTTGAACGATGCTGAAAATTGGAACCTGCTGGGGCAACGCGGCAATGTGTTGCTTCAATCCAGCCGCTTGTTTGCTGCGTTCAGCGCGGGAAGCATTAAGGGACATTGAAATGGCAAAATCCAGGTCCTCGCTCAAGCGGTAGAATCCGGCGTGCACCTTGGCCAGACACGTTCCACCTTTGAAAACCAATGTATCTTCTATTGATAGATACTGCAACAATAAAGTGCTGAAATAATCCTTCTCGATGAGACGCGGCGAGAAATATGTCTCCGCTGCAGTAAAATTTACTGCTTCCCGGAAGAAATCGGGGTCTTCATGAAAATTCGTGAAGGACTGTTCAGGTTTGCTCATTGATCACCACCCCCCAGCGACGATTCACTGTTCCGCGTTTTGGTCTATTGGGAATCCACGGAATCAGACCAGTTGTTTTCTTCAAAGCTCGTTCCAGCTTCCGCAGTAATTTTTCCTCGACTTCCTCACGCTCTAAAAGCACGCCCATACGTCGAATCGTTCCGATATCGCCGTATTGTAATATAACTTTCACCAACTCTGCTGAATTAACCCGCTGAGCGGCCAACTCGCGCTGAATCCATTGATAGCCACGCGGCAGGCTGTTAAACCTGGACCAGTCATATACTGCATCCAATAGCGTCCGTACCCGCGATGAATATATGATGCGCTGACCTTCTACGGTCTCAATTTCCTCTGTGCTTCCAAGTCGTTCATCGGACACCTTGATCAACGTCAACGCCACCGCTCCGATCTTGCGCCCGCCGGAAATTTGATTATTGTAAGCATAAACACGGGTCGGAATTTGTTCATCAAATCCATACTTGTTGAACGCATTCGGTCCACATACCTGATAACGCCCCTTCCGATTTTCCATCAATGTATTCAGAACCATTGCTTCGTCCGGACTCCATTTCCCGCCTAACGGGAACTTGGAGGGTACCAAATAAAGCCCTCGCCATACCCGCGCAATCAGCCCTGCTTTCGCCAATCGGCTGAGCAGTTTCCGTTCCTGTTCTGCAGACAACTTTAATTGTTTGCGCAACTCTCCCACATGCACAGTGTTTTTCCTGCGCAACTGTACATACGCAAACATCATTGTTTCAATCTGCCCCAATCCTCTTCTCATAATTGCATTATACTATGCAGATAATCCTCTGTCAAGGCATTATTTGGTAAATACAATGCACACCGCAGAGCTTATCAAAAAGAAGAAAACAATTAAGATTAATTGGAAGTCAAAATTCTCCTTAGAGATAGTTTTGAAAACCATTGTGCTCAGTGCTATAAGAAAGCAAAAACAGCATTTTCGACTGAATATGTTTTGTGTTGGTGTGACCGAAGTGTGACAAAACATTCGTTGGGGTTTTTGGAACTTCAGATATTTCAAGCAGTTAAGAGATTTTACAGGCGGTTTTTCAGCTAATCTCGAGGCATGACAAAGTGTGTCCTGAAATCTTATTTTTTGAAAATAGGTAATACAATTTCGATTCGGTCAAATTTCAAATTTCGAATTTCAAAAATGGCCCAGCCGAGCAGTTTTGGGATGCGAGCGGCGGCGACTCCCTCCCTCGGCACTTATCCCGTTTACCCCGGGATTCTCAGGGGAACTCCATCTGATATGCATAGTACGGGACTGTGATTTATCGTCTTATCTCTCCCGACGATTTCCGCAGTTTTTCTGCTTCCTTATTTGAAGGGCATTTTTCTAAAATGTGACCAAGGTGTGTCCAAATCATTCGTTGGACACTGAAGATTAACAGGTACAATGCACCCCGAATGAATTACTGAAAAATGGTAAATCTTTCCTTTTAATATCAAGGTTTGCGCTTTTTTTTCCTTAGCTCTCGCATGGCGGAAATAGTACTCCCTTCGCCGGACGCCTCCTTTGATGGTGCAACCTCAGGTTTTGCCTCAATCCGGGGGATTTCCTTTTTAATGACAGGTTGAGACGGTTCTTTCTTCTCTCCGATAGACTCTTCCAGATGCAGAAAACTCAGCAGGCCTGTCCTCCTCTGGAAAATTTCAATAAGAAAGGTTAACAAAGACAAAAGGAGCAGGATGGGCGTGAGCTGTAAAGACCTGAGTTTTCGCGGCAGAGCATTCCACATCTCCGGCAGATTGATTCGTTCTTCTCCACCGGTGGACTTACTCAAGAGTTGAAGCGTTTCTTTGCCTTTTCCCTGCTGAACCGGGATATACTCCGGCGAATAGGGAAGGCAGACGGGCGACAGGACCATATTCCTCTGCTCTGACACCTGAAGCGCAGATAAAAGGGTTTCGTTCCCGCCAACAGGGACTTGCAGAGAAAACATGTCCGGGCCATCCCGCTTGAGTGCGTGCTCTTCCGCACGGGGCTCTTTGCCCAGCTCCCCGCGAAGAATATTTGCTTTGGGGTCTCCGAGGAACGGTTCCTTTTCTCTTTCGGGATCGAGATGAATCTTAAGGTCAAAAATTCCATCTCGTATTTCCTGTGTAACCATAAAATCGCCGGATCTGCCTTCGGTTTCGCCAGCGATCCATTTTGCCAGGCTTGCAAAGAAGCTTCCCGCCTGATTCCAGCGTCCGAATGGACCGGTGTATGAACCGTCGGCTTCGCCTGTATAGCAAAGAACCCTGCCACTTCCACAGTGCCACCAGGAAACAAAAGGCGTCTGATTTTCATCCTCAGTCAATGCCGCAACGCTCGCACCGGATTTCAGATAGCAAAGGTTGTATCCGTTGGCATCCGGAGGCTGGGCGAAGTTCATCCCTGTGAGCGAATTCAAGCCGGTAGTCAACCGGATTTTAGTAAGCTCCTCAATAAATGTACTGCGGGCTACGGTTAACGTATCCTGAACGAAAAGTCCAGGTATTTCAAACGGGTCTGCGGTGAAGAGAGAAATACCTCCTCCCAATCGGGCAATTTCTATAAGAAGCTCAGCGTCGCAATCCTTATCCGTCCCGAGTCCCACCACGCTTACGGTAATATTTGCAAGTCTCGCTTTTTCCAACAGTTCACGGTATTCGCCGGGTTCTTCGGAATCCGAAGCATCGGCAAAAAGGGTGATATGTTTAGAATTGGCATTGCTTCCCGCGAGCATCCTGCAGGCTGAAGAGAGAGCTTCGTAGATGAAGATGCCTCCCCCCATTGAATCTATACGGAGAATTTTTTCCCTCAACGCCCGGTTTTTCTCCACGGTATCCAGATTTGCTATAACGTGCGGCGAGCTGTCAACCGCCACCACTCCAAATTCATCTTCAGGGAAAAGCATGTCAAGAACCTGAACGGTACCGAGATTTGCCAGATCCATCTTCGTTTTTCCGCCTCCGACGCTCATTGTCATACTTCCCGACCGGTCAAGAGCAACCACCATTGCGAGAGAGGTTTTTCTCTGTTCTTTTCTCATCTCCATGGAAACCGGCATTATTTTCTCAACGGGGGAAAGATAATATCCTCCAATCCCGTAGGAAGATTTCCCGCCGGTCATCATGAACCCGCCTCCAATCTCTTTCACCCAGGCTGAAATATTATCCATACCTGCCCGGCCGATGGAACTTGCTGAAACGTTTTCAATAATAACTCCCGAATATTTGGCCAGGTCTTCTACCCTCCATAAACAGTCATTCGGCTTAAGGCAAATGACTTTTAACCCCGAAGATTCAAGAGCCCTTGCGAATCCTGAATCCGTCCTGGTTGTAACGCACAACAGAGGTCTGGGACCTTTAACATTGACGAAAAATCTGGCGGCATTATTTTCCGGAACGGGATCCCCTTTCCGGCCGTCAACGCTCAAAGTGTAGGAATAAGAACCGGGTTGGGCAAGCAAATCGCGGAAGATGATCCTGCTTAGTCCGGCAGGCACGCTTTTCGTCCCGCTCGACAGAGTCAAATTTCCGCGTTTCAACTGATAGGAAATATCCTGGGTTACAGGGGAATGTATCCAGCCGTGAACCATGAAAGCCTGATTCGGCTCCACCGTTTCCGGCGACTGAATGTCTGATACCGCCGTATCCTGAACCGAACTCCTCTGCAGAAAACGATAGTCAACCGGTATCCCCCTGCCGACAAAACGCGGGACAATGTCCGAAGGATTCTTTCCGGTGTATTTGCCGTCGGAGATAATCAGTATCCTGGAAGGAATTTCTTTCGGCAGGATGTTCAAAGCTTTCTCCATCGCTCCTTCCAGATTTGACTGGTGTCTGCCGACGTCGGAAGAAAAATTGGTAAACCTGCCTGCTTCGGGCGGATGGTCCATTACGGCCTGCTCGCCAAAAGTGATAACCGCGATTGAATTTGATTTTCGCATACCCGCCTGCACCAGTTGAATCAGTTCTTTGAGGGAATCATCATTGTTGGCCGGCATGGAAGCGCTGCGGTCGGCAATGACAACTATTGTTCCCGAACGGTTTGGCAGGTGAATTACAGGCTGGGCGAGAGCAAGAACCAGGAGTGCGAACGTGATCGCTCTTAACGTGCCAAGAATCCTCTCAGGCATTTTCCACATGAACCATAACACCCCTAACGGAATCAGGGATAGAAACCAGATAGGTTGATAGAATTCCATGGTTAAAAATTATCCTTTTCTGTTCGCAAGAACCTTAAGATGTACTGCTAAAACCGCCAGTGATAACAGAATCCAGAGCCAGGAGGTGCTTACGTATTCTTTCCTCACCGTTTCAGGATCGACAAAGTTTCCCCATTGACCTGAAACGCTTCCCGTGAGATCGGATTCTCCAGGGGAGAAAAGATTGCATGCAAAATCGTATGTTCCGGACTTGCCTGAAATCCGCCAGAATCCTGTTTCGTCAGCCTGAACGGCAAGACGACCGCCGTCTGTCCTCGCCGTAGATTCCCCGCCCTTGGGAGAAACAACCCGGTATACGTCGGTTTCCTGTTCGGGGATAAGAATGGCATGATCTCCAAGCCGAACATTCGCTTCGGTAAAACCCGGAGATTCCGAAGCGCGCCAGCGCAAAAGATTCCAGACAATTACGGGAAAATTCGGCGTGTTCTGTAACGTTGACAGGCCGGGATTGAAAACGAAATGCAGGTCATGCCTTCCCGATGGAAAAATTTGGTCGGTTATAAGAGGAACATTCCCAGCCGTGACAACAGGAATTCCCGGCAATTCCGCCTGTTCTCCACCGCCCCAGATTGCCGATGTAAGGTTTGTTCCTGTCATTAAAGGATGGTTCATATCGCATACGAACGGACCTGCGTATGCCCTTGCCCCGCTGGAACCGGTAACCCGGACATTCCATGTAAAATCGTCAATCGCTCCCTGTCCTACCTGGTCTGTAATCAGTATTTGAGGATTATCCGTCAGCTTTGACCGCATGTCGGAAGCGTCCAGAGCTTTTTCAAATATCTTCTTTAATTTTGCGTTACCGATTTTGGAAAGAACCCGAACCGGTTTTTTGTCCTCTGAAATCAGGTATGCGTGGTCATCCGTTTCAAAGTTATCGCCTGTTTTCAGCCATATGTGGAGCATTGGAATCCGTGGAGGTATTTCAAAAACTGTTTGTTTGCATTCTCCCGGTTTCAGAACAATATTCTGACGAGCCAGTTCCCTGTTTTTCCCGTCGTCCGCGATGATTTCCATTCTGGTTCGCCACGGAGAGAAGGAAGCTATCTGGAGAAAGACTTTTTCCTTATCGCGCAAAGATCTTCTTGTCCCGCCGGTAATTCCTGCATTCGGAAACAGCTTTCCAAATGCCACCCACTTGATTCTTGAGTTTTCCGTAATTCCGGATGGCGGTGCATGGTCAGTAAGAACCATTATGTCAACATCTTTTCCGCTCGATTCCAGTCCGAGACTTACGCCATCTTCAAGGCACGCCATTCTTGAACCGCACTGCCACTGCCGCAGTACTTCGGCAGCTGAACCATGGCTTATGGAGAAAGTTCCAGTCAGAAGCGGTTCTTCTCCCGCTACGATACAGCGAACTGTGCGATTCCCGCTCTTCCTGACTGCCTGGAGGAAATATTTTCCGGCACGCTCCCTGGGACTGTGGGAACCGCCGGCAAGCATGGATGCGGAATTGTCCAGCACCACAAAAAGCGGAGGCTGATTTCCAATGAGATGCCATCTCGGGTCAACGGCGGCCATCACGATAAGGATTAGGGCGAGGAGTTCCAGGAAAAAAGTCAGCGGCATGACCGGCCGGTTCAGGCGTGGGCCGCCCTCCCGCGGTCTTGCCATAAATTTCCAGAGAAGGAGACTTGAGACGGATTTTCTTTGGAACCTGTTGCGGAAAAAGTAAAAGGCAATCAATGCCAAAACTGAGATCAATCCCAAAAAAGCAATAGGATATGTAAAATTGAGCATCACACAACCTCCAGAACCTGTGATGTGTGAAGATCCTGAATCTGCCAGTTCTTAACCACCTCTTCCGCAATCATTATTACAAAGGAAGCACCGACCGTCTGACAGGCACGGTACCAGTCTTGCTGAAGAGATGAAAGAGCTTTCAGGTATTGTATGCGAGTGTCGTCGTTCAGGAGCACTTCAAGAATTTCATTTGTCTCCACGTCCCGCAGTTTTACATTGCCATGTGTCAAAGGATCACTGTCTTCTTGAGCAAGAATCTGAACGACAACGGTTGCGGCGGCATTCCTGGACAGAGACATAAGAACGGAGACAGGTTCGCATTGCCAGAGGAGATCACTTATCAGCACCCTAATGCCCTGCCTGCGAAATGAAGGAGTGTGAAGAAGTGCCTGCCCGGGATTACCCCCGTAGTCAAGTTCAATCTCGTCCCACAACGACGGCCGGACCGTTCCGTTGGCAATCTTATCCACGTCCTTTTTTACCATCCATGCCTGATGCGTGCATTTAGCGTTTGAGGCGGCAGCGGCAAATAATCCCGACAAACCCAGAGAAGCACGGGCTTTTGCCGTACTTAAAGCCATTGACTTTGAACCGTCGAGCAGAATTTCAAGGTGCCCGTAAACTTCCTCTCTGTAGAGCTTGACCGTCAGTCTGTCTGTTCTTCCGTAGATATGCCAGTCAATATGTCGGAGATCGTCCCCGGGATTGTATTCCCTGTAATCTTTGAAATCCAGAGAAATCCCGGCCTGATGGCCGCTTCTCATCCCGAGACGACCGAGAAGATTCTCATAATTCAGGCCCAGGCGGTGTCCAGAGCCTGCGGTTTCACCTTCAGTCAGATATTGGCGATATTCCTGTCTCATCGGTTAAACACTCCCTTTTGAAATCCTTGAGTCTCTGCACAAGCCATGAAGAATTTATCAGGAGCGCCGCGGCAAACCAAAACAGTCCGAAAATCAAACCTGACTGGAGATACTCGCTTCTGAGAAAAAACGAGGCGATAACTGTAGGCAAGAATAGTATCTCTGAATCAGGGAATTCTAACTCGATTTCTCTTATAAAGGAGACCATGAAAGCAATAATCACAATAAGCCCCATGAGAATAAAAACAATCGCCCATGTCTGATAATACGGCACTCTGTTTCTTAAGGCAGTTCTCCTCAGATATGCCCCTGTTAGGCTATATGCACTGACATAAAGGAAAAAAATCAGGGCTCTTTTTACCGATTCGGTTGACGCAAAAGAAGGGATGAACAGAAATAAACATACAATGGTTATAATTCCCAAAATAAAAATCCAAACCATTCCGTTTGCCGAACCCGTGAAAAACGGCGAAACGGCAATCCGTTTTAAACGATGCGCAGGGATGGATTTTCGCAATCTTGGTCCAGGACTTTCCCGTTCGCTTACCACCCACAGAAAAAGCAGGCTGAGAAATACAAGGCTAGGAATAACCCAGATTTCTATAATTTCACTGTTGCTCTTCGCAAAAGCAAAAATACCGGCAATGATTCCGTTCGTGATCCATATAACGGTAAAGGTAACTCTGACCGGCAAAGATTTGTTTGTGGAACCCGGCATCAGAAGAGAAACAGAGCACGCGTAAATAAAGCTGTAAATCGTAACGAATATTCCGGTTGCCCAGAGAACCATCATTTTGATATCAGGAAGATACCCTGAATGTCGGAAAAACCCTCTTAATCCAAAATAAAAAAAGTAGAACGCACCTGCCGACATAATCAAAGCAAACAGGATTGTCAGGATCCTATAGGACTTTCTGTTCGGGGCAAATAGACTTCCGAAAAAGATGCTCCCCTGAATCAGCAAAGCATTAGCCAGGAACAGTATATAAAGACTCATGAAAATTACAGGAAGACTGATGCCCCTCAAGAAATAGGTAAGCGTAAGGAACGGGGCTGACAGACTGAAAAGCATTAATGACACAATGAGGCTTGAAAAAAATTTTCCGCGGACAATGGCCCCCGAAGTCAGAGTCGTAACGTAAAGAAAATCAAGATTGCAGCCGCTTCGCTCTCTTGCAAGTCTTGCAAGTATGTAAACAGGGATAAAAACACACGAGACAAACCCGAGTATCCCTAAAAGAAAACCGAAAAGAGGACCTCCTGCGCCGCGAGCCGTATCAATAATAAACTCGGTTTGGCTAAAGTAGATACCGCTGACAAGCAGTTGAAGGAACAGACAGGAAAACACGATTGAGACCAGGTATTGGCTTCTGACCATCTGTCTCAATTCCTTTATCACGATAGGATTAAGGAATGCCATTCTCACTATACTTTTAAAGAACCGAACAGGTAAAGTAATAATTTTCATTTTTGACTGTTTTTTTGGCTGTTTTTAGTAGCCGTAATAAAAATGTCCTCAAGACTATGCCCTTTCTGTCGGAATTCCGAAATTCTGAATCCATTGCCAATAAGGTTTGCAAGTATGGTTGAACAGGTTTCATCCGTTCCCTCGACTTCCGCCAGAACCGCTCCGCCGTCTTCTCTGGCTTCGCAGACACCCGGCATTTCCAGCAGACATTTGCAGATTTCCGCTATCCTGTTTATTGTTTTGATGACCAGCCCTTTCCTCGGAAGTTTTCTTCCGGCCAGTTCACTCAGGGTTCCCTCGTCCAAAACCTTCCCATCGTCAATGATGATAAACCTGTTGCATATCTCTGTCAGTTCAGCAAGAATATGTGAACTGAGGAATATTGCCTTTTTCTGCTGTGCAAGAATTGACAGAAGCTGTCTCAATTCCACTCTCGCCCCGGGGTCCAGACCCGCCGCGGGTTCATCAAGAATCAGAAACTCGGGATTATGTATTAAACTCCTTCCCACGCTCACTCTTTGTTTCATCCCCTTCGAAAGCGTCTTAAGGAGAGTTTCCCGCATTTTTCTTAAGCCGGTAAATTCCTCTACCTCGTCAACCGCACTCTCCAGTTCTTTTCCCATCATTCCGTAGGCACGTCCGAAAAAATCAAGGTACTCGTGAACCGTCACGTCCTCGTACTCAGGCAAAGCGTCTGGGACAAATCCCATTACCTGCCTTGCCCTGTCGGGATATTCACTTACGGATATGCCGTCTATAAAAACATCTCCTGAAGTCTGCTCTTCAAGTGTCGCCATAATCCGCATCATTGTCGTTTTCCCGGCTCCGTTCGGGCCAACCAATCCAACAACGTCACCCGAACCAAAGACAAAAGAAATACCGTCAACTGCCTTTATCTTCCCGAAATGTTTTTTCAGATATCTTGTTTCTATTTTCATTTTACAGTATTCCCAGAATGTAGGAATAGACTTTTTCTTTGTATCTTTTTGCGGTGATTCCCTTTTCCATGAAAGGCGAAGCATTGATTTCCGCAAGGTAACTATTGATGAAAAGCACGGAAGCAGGTTTTTCAATGCTTTTCCCAGGATTATGCCATTCATCTATGTAGAGCCGGCGCAGTACTTCAGGATTTGAACCAGCCCGCATTGTTCTGGACATCGGCTCCAGAACGGCCTTTGCTCCAGCCCTTATTTCTTTTCCGAAGTGGAGCCTGCCTTGCGCGTCCGACAACCAGAGTTGACCGATATCCGCGGAAAGACCGTTCAGAATCACCGCCTTGCCATTCTCATAAGCTACCTCAAGCCTCTCCCTTCTCATCTCGCTCTTTCTGACCATGAAATGCGCCGGGACTTTCGGGCTTATCCATCCTGCGCACAGATGCTGGTCTGAGGTCCAATCAATGTAACCGCGAGAGACAAATTGACCCAAAGGCGTTACTTCAGTATTGTAGCCGTAACGAAGTCCTTCTTTCATCCCGACAGGAGAGTAGAAAGCGGAAATACCTATAGTACTCGCCCTCTTGACCGGCTGATTTAAAATTGTGAAGCTTTCCGACCTAAATGATGCCACTATCCCTTCCGATAGAACGATATAGATCACCACCAGCCCTGTGGACAACAAGGAAAAGGCGGGTATCGTCCAGAATACCCACAAGTGTTTCTTTTTTTTATAAAAGAACAGGATGTTGACAGGTCCTATGATAACGGCAAAACACAGAAGAAGCAGAAAAATCGGCTTGATGGGAAGAGACCGTTTTTCAATGATAGGGAAAACCGAATTGGGGTTCTGTCCGAGATCAGTCCGCAGAAAAGGACTCCGTGTATCGTTCCACGATTTCTTTATGAATAACAATTCATCATTGTTGAGCAAGTCAAACGAAGAATCGGGCGAAAAAATGCATTGGCCGAAACCGCTGTACGACGCTTCAATGCTCCCCGGCCCTTTTATCCGGTTTGTCAACGCAGGCCATTTTGTATCTCCCATTATGAAAAGTGAACCGCCGCATTCAAGATAACTTGTGAGAGCTTGCCTGATTTCAGGAGTCATATCGCTCAATTCTTCCGAGGCAAGTATTATGCCGTCAAACGAAGTATAAGCCAACCATTCTTCGCTCCAGCCGCTAATTTCGCTTTGAGCCCTTATAATAGAAAGGAATCTGTCTCCGTAAGCTTTCAAATCGCTTACCGATTGACCTGCAGCTTCAGCCGTAAACTTGAGAATTTTATCCTCCAGAGCCTGACTGTCAACACTTCTGCTGACCAGAACTCTTGAAAGCCCGGATAATTCAGATTTAGCCGGATGCCCGGAAGAAAACGCCCGGGGATAATAGGCCGATTTGTCAACATAGAAGTTTAAAGGATAACCGACTTTCATTTCCCCCATCGTTTTTCCGTCTATAATTACGGTGATACGATCGTCGCCATGAAGAGAAAGCGGCGGCTGTAAAAGTGAAAGCCTGACATCCGAAGAAGGTCCCACCAGCGCGGTTCTTCGCATTTCCCATATGCTCCCTTCGCGACTGCTATAGCGGCCTTGAATAACAAGAGTAACCCGGCAGGCTTCCCTTTCAGACTGGTTATAGAGATGAAACTTGAATTCTAAATAGCCATGCTCTCTTCTTCTGGTTTGTTCAACAGGTTCAGCTGTTATATTAACCGAACCGAAAGTATCACCATAGAGAAGAGGCACGTTTGCCAGGCAAAAAACAGCCAACAGAACGGCAGAAATAATCCTCATGGTTATCCTTCCTTCGTCAATTCAATTTTCATATCCCGGGGCACTTTAATTTCAGTTTCATCCAGTCTGCCGAGCAAATCAGCAACCACCTGCACGGTATCTATCTTATCAAACTTGGCTTTGTAATTGAGTATCAGGCGATGGTTCAAAACCGGCTCCGCGACCATCTTCACGTCTTTGAAACCTGCGGTCGGCCTGCACTCAAGGAGAGCATGCGCCCTTGCCGCTTCCGCAATTGCTATGGAAGCCCTGGGCGAAGCTCCGTAAAGCATGTAATTGCGTACCATATCCGTGGATTCCGAATAATCAGGATGCGTGGCGGCGACAAGACGCGAGATGTATTTTGCCACAGGTTTTGGCAGAATAATCCTGTCCATAATTCTGAACAGGTCGTTCAATTCTTTGGGTTTCATCGACCAGGTGGCGGAGGGAGGTTCACCCCTTCGTCTGGTTTCAATAATTTCCTGGAGAACATCGGGCCCGACATTCCTGACGAAAAGCCTGAACATGAAACGGTCAACCTGCGCCTCGGGAAGAGGGTACGTCCCCTCCAGCTCAATCGGGTTCTGGCTGGCAAGAACAAAAAACGGATCCGGCAGTTTCCATGTAGTTCCCAGAAGCGTGACTGATGTCTCCTGCATTGTTTCCAGAAGCGCCGACTGGGTTTTCGGAGACGCGCGGTTAATCTCGTCCGCAAGCAGTATATTGGTAAACACCGGACCCTGACGGAAAACGAGTTCTCTTTTCCCGTCATTTCCCTCCTGGAGAATATGTCCCCCCAAGATGTCTGCGGGCATCAGGTCGGGTGTAAATTGAATTCTCTTGAATTGAAGTTGAAGCACCTCGGAGACGGCTTTGACCAGCTGAGTTTTGCCCAGTCCCGGCACGCCTTCCAGAAGTATGTGACCGCGGCTCAGGACTCCCACCAATACCATCAGGTGAAGCTGATGCCGTCCCAGAAGCATCCTGTCCAGCTGTTCCAGCACCTTGAGAGCCATATCTGTTGCAGACTTTAATTCTTCAACATTCAAAATTTCGCGGTTGTCGTCCATTTTGAATTTCTCCTTTTTTCATTCTGCTGTTTCAAAATATCGTCTTATTGTGCTCCTGTGTCTCGGCAGAACTGTCTGGGTATAGGCGTCCGCCGGTCCCGCAGGTACGACAACTCCGCCTGCCCCCGCAGACGTTTCTGAACCTTCAGTTGACGGAACTGACGGGATCACACTCATAAGTCTGCCTTCTTCAAAGCGGGGTATTGCAGAAGGAGATACGGTTTTCTCTGTGAATTTAATACCTTTCTCATCCGTGCCTTGCGACCAGCTCATAGGGGCATCGCCTCTCCCTCTGGTAATTCCGCCTCTCCCGGGTTTATTGCAGAGAGACAGGAGATCGCTCACGGTGCAGGTGCCCCCTGAACAACTGCCCTCCTTGGCTAATAGGACGGCGAGTAATTCGCTGTCGCATCGCGAACAGTCCTCGCAGAATCCAAGAAATTCCATGTCTATAAGTTTTTCCTCGCAGAGAGAACGCTGCCTCGACAGAAGTTTGTTCTTGCATTGCCCAAGATACTTGCACAGCTTCATCATTTCTGCCGAAGAAACGCTGTCCTTTTGCAGAATTGACAGCACCTCGGGTTGAATATCTTTCAGGCAGTCCTTCATCGCTTCGCTTTCAAGAAGGTTTTTCATTTCAGCCAACGCTTCCTTCAGCATCTGCTGTCCCATTTTATCCGAAGACTTTGCCAGGGCGGCGGCAAGCCCTTCAGCTTTCCCCAAATTCTCCAGAACGGCAAGGTCTTCTTCCCCACACTTCTTCGCGGTTTCGGATACCTTTTCCTCAAGATGATCAAGCGCTTCCCAAGCACTGACAGGGTCTTCACCTTTCGCCGAAACGGCAAGTTTCTCAAGCTCCTTTCTCAACTTCACCGCTTCTTCCTCTTCAATAAGTTCTTCTTTTTCAATGGTTTCTATTTTTTTTTCCAATTCGCCAACTTTTTCCTTTATATCAAGCGGTGACGACCTGACCGAAGCTGTCACATATTGTTTGGGTACGAGGAAAGAGGAAAGCAGAAAAAAACTCCCTGCCGCAAGATAGGAATACGCGCGTCTGCAATGCCATGTTATCCTTGGACAGGAAATTTCCGATAGATTTTTTTCCCATTCTTCGATTTCAACCGCATCTTCAGCCATCAGAAGACCGCCGCGGTTGTTGTGAATGTCCAGAAGAGCCCTGACAGACGTACGCAGAGGAAAGTGCTTTCGTTCGAGAATAAATCCTGAAATAATCACAGGCAGAATGAATACTCCGCCGTATAGGAATTTGTCATGACCGAGAGCGGTAAATCTCCGCAATATCAGTATCACTGAGCCCCAGAGAAAAAACCATAACGCAAGAAAATAGATCGTTCTTCTGAAAACACAAAAGAGGAACAACCTTTTTGAGAAGGATATGATTATAGCTTCACGCTTTCCTTTTTCGATAGTTTTCATCTCATTTTCTCATTGAAAAGGATTGTCGTTTTCTATAACTATTGCTCCGAGATAAGTATAAACTCCGTTTTGATAAATATCAATTCGCGTGCACTGAAAACCTAATTGTTTCCTTCAGGTTTTCTTTTTGGCTGCTTAATCCACTCACGATTTCAGGGATTCTTATTATGTATTTTACTCCGTTATGAAGAATCATATATAACGTTTTTCCAATGAAGTAATCTTTAAAATTCATCCTTTTGATTTCTGAAAAGTCTATGCTTTCCAAATTTCTTATCTCTGAAGTCAACTTGAACAATTCCGCAAGTATTAATCGTTGATTCGTTAACCCTATTGAAAAATCCTTGCGTCTGGCTCCATAAAGCCAGTATTCTTTCCAATCCTACCCGCCCTCATAGCCCCAAACGTAACAAATTGGATTCGTCATATATCAGAATGAATCCTTATTCTTTTCCCACCAGTCAAGCCATTGTTGCTGGTCATCCCCAAATTGTTGTCCCGTTATTTCCCGCAGAGAATCGCCATATATTTTCTTCACAATCGGTTTCTCTTCAGTCAGCAGATCTATAAGAGGCTTGATGGAACGCTTGTCTTTAAATATACGCAAGGCAATAGCCGAATGACAGCGAATATTGATATTTCCGTTATTCAGCGTGGCTATCAAGGGCTCAACGGCTCTTTTATCCTGAAAGACAGCAAGACTATCCGCCGCAATCAAAGCCACGCCTGAACTGTCAGCAAGCATTTGAATTATCGGTTCAACCGCACGGGAATCTCTTATGTTGGCCAGTGCTCTGACACAGCAAGCTCGGACGTTACGGTCACTGTTTTTAAGTCCTGATATTAACCCTCCAACAGCCTTAGGATCCCCTATTTTACCCAATGCTATCGCAGAATTTATTCGCACGTCAGTTTTCGGGTCATTAAGAAGCCTAAGTAATGCCTCTGTAGCTCTTGCATCCTTAAGTTCGCCAAGCGCATTTGCAGCAAACAGTCTTATCTCGCCATTTGAGTCTGAAAGTAAAGGCAGAAGACTGTCAGCTGCTTTCTTATCTCCAATCTGACCGAGAGAGAAAGCGGCCTTGCTTACAACCTCTTTATTCGAGTCTCCAAGGGCTCGAATCAAGTCTTTCACTGCCGCTGGATCCTTTAAGATTCCAAGTACCATTGCCGTCTCTTTTCTCACTCCTGCATCCGGATCATTTAACATAGGCAGCAATGGTTCGGTAACACGTCGGTCATTAATCTCGCCAAATGCCTTTACAACATTTAAACGTACGGCAGGCGAAATGTCTTTTAAAGATAATATCAGCAAATCAACGTTATCGATATTTTTCATTTTTCCAAGGGTAAATACAGCATTTTGGCGTGCGGTTTCGTTTTGATCGTTGAGTACTGATTTTAGAAACTCACTTGCAGGTACGCCTATCTTTGCCAATGCGAGGGCAGCTTCCTTTCCGGGTGTTGTCGTATCATATCTCCTTTTCCTGTCAGATACAACCACACTGTCCTGCAGAATTCCGGCAAGAAAAGGAATGGCTGGCACCGCCCGAGCGCCCTGGTCGCCAAGATTCTTTGCCGATGCCCTTCGTTCACGCGGATCCGAACTGTATAAACCTTCGACTAAATTTCTGATTCCTTTTTGGCTCTCCGGTATCAATAAGGGAATTTGCTCCTTCGATACTTTACACTGATAAAGCGCAACTGTTCCGCCTTCCATGACCGTTTTCTTGTTAGTATTCCACCACTCCTGCCATTTGTCCTGCGCCTGCCCGAAAGACTGCCCTGTTAATTCCTCCAATGCTCTGGCCGCTTTCTCCCTCACAAACGCTTTTTCATCAGTCAAAATAGCGATGATGGGTTCCACAGCTCTATTATCACGAATTTCACCCAATGCTCCGGCTGTCAAAGCTCTCACGCGGAAATTGGGATCCTTCAACATTACAATCAGATTTTCTGCGACTTCTTTCACATCGCGTTTTCTGATTAATTCTACAGTCTGTTCCCTTACTCCTGCGTCCGGATCTTTCAGGCATTCGATCAACAAATTGACAACCGCTTTCCTGTCAGACCATGGAGAACCGGCGAGACCAATGATTGTGCTTTTCCTGATAGAGGGATCGGTACTTTTTACATCTCCGGAGAGATTGTCTGATGAGACATGAAGTCTTTCCATTACACGAGCAGCTCCGTCTCTTACATTGACACTTGGACTGTTAAATCCCTGCTTTATGTACGGCGCAGAAGCCGGACCAAGTAATGTCAGAAGCTCTATTGTATCTTTCCACTCCTGTAAATTGCCGGTATCAAGGCGCGGCATGAGGATCTTGACGGCTTTTTCAGTGGCAACAGGATTATCAATGGTCGCAATTGCTTTCACCGAACTTTTCAACAGTAACTTTTCCCTGGTATTGAGAGTCGCAAGCAGAGGCTCTATCGCTTTCGGATTCTTCATTTCCCCCAGCATGAAGGCCGCTCGCTTGTTCTGGTTCTGATCGTTAAGGAGACCGATAAAATAACCTGCTATCCTGTCGCTTTTTATCAGAATAAGTGCACGAGACGCTCTGTATGCTGTGTTATTGTTTATGCTTTTCCACGCTTCCAGCAAAAGGTCTGCCGCCGCGTCCCCGAATGAAGCCAACGCCTTATAAGCGTCGTCTCCGGCAAGAGAGTCCGTATCATTAAGTGCATTGGCCAGAGACCTAAGCGCCGTCTTATCGCCTATGTTGCCGAGTGCTTTCGCGGCAGATCCGCGAACCCTTGCTGCACCGTCATTTTCAAGTATGGAAATAAGAAAAGGCACGGCAGCTTGGCCCTGTTCTTTCATAGCCCCAAGCTTGATAGCCGCGTTCACGCGTGTCATAAGGTCAGGCGAATATAATCTTTCCAGTTGCTCCCTAACCGGTGCAGCAACATTTTGCGGAATATTTTCCTTTGGAATAAGCGGCTCAGGGAACAGCGCAGAACCAAACAAGATGCAAAATGCCACAAATAGAATGACTGCCCTCATAGTCTCCTCCCTTTTAGTCAATTCGTTCGTCAACTATAATGAAGAACCCAGCCCTGTAGAGGCGGAGAACTCCCCTAAATCAGTGGCATAAACATAATACTTGGAACAATATGCAAAAGTGTGGTCTTACTTATGAATTAGGGTTTTCCTTTTGTTCGGATTCTTTTCTTACATCTTGCGATCTTCACCTTAGCCGCTGATATCTTTTTGGCGTCAGTCTCTTTCTTAACATATTCCTCAAAATCTGCAAGCGCCTCTGGATATTTCTTGAAATGGTAGTATACTTCTCCTCTTATTACGTATAATTCAAAAAGCTGCGAATCACCGTTTCCCTTTTGAATCCCTGTGTTGCAGTCTCTTAATGCCTGTTCATAATTTCCCTTATAGGCGGTTGCAAGACCACGCAAACAATAATTTTCCGGGTCGGTGGGATTCAATTTTATCGCTTCATTGAATTCTCTTGTTGCATTGTCGGGTTGTCCAAGCATTAAAAGAGCTTTTCCTTTCAGGTTATGCGGATAATCCTGATGTGGCCCGGCCGCCAGTCGCCCGGCTTTTATGCCATCGCGTAAAGCCTGCATATAATCGCCTTTCTCTCCATGACAATTGCCTCTATAAATGTAAGCATGCCAATTTTCAGGTTCCATACGTATTGCCCGGTCAAAATCGTGGATCGCCTTATCATAGTTTCCGAGAGCGCCATAGGCAAATCCTCTATTACAGAAAGCATTTCCTGAACGAGGATTCAGATGAATTTTTCTCGTATAGTCCTTTCGAGCCATGTCATAATCATCCTTGTCAAAGAACTCATTTCCTCTTGCTTCATACGCATCGGCAAATCGGGGCGACAATCTTATGGCGTTTGAAAAACATTCTATTTTTCTTTCCTTTTCTTGCATTGTGGCTCCCTTCCCATACCATTCCTCAGCAGTCATGCGATCCAATTCCGGATGCACGAGCTCGGTTTCTGTCTGAATTTTTTCAGTCGTCAGCATACCTGAATCGTCAATCATTATAACCCTGTTTCTTTCATCTATCGTTAACACTTTTCTATCATCCGGTTCAGACTTCACTTCTATATCGGAGGCTTTGATATCCAACCATTCAGGTTTCTCCCTGTATTCCACATTCCAGGTAGAAAACACATCCCTCTCATTGATATAATTACAACACAATGAAATCCGGGAATTGCTGAAATAGCACATTGGATGATATATTACACATCCATCTCCAAACCATAATTCAATTTTTCCGCCGGGTGAAAGAAATTCCTTCACGAACGGTTTCTTCAGTATACGCGCAAATAGCATTTTGAGGTCATTTATATCAGGTACATGACCTATACGCTGGAAATCCGGCGTTTCAACATCGATGTTGAATTCGAGACAGGGATTTGTTTTGTCCCTGAAATGAAATTTCTCTACTTTAAAATCGTTCCAATAAGGCCCCGTTGTCAAACCTCTTGAAGGAAAAGGATACTTAGTAAGTTCAAACTGCTCGAAATACGGACGGAATTTGACATCGCGTTTTGCCGATGAATAGAAATTGAGATATTGCCTGATTTGGAGGGTTGTATTTTGAAAGGCTTTACGAAAAACAGTATTTAAATCGATTGGTTCCGGCGGCTGTGGAATTTGCCTTGTGTTTTTCACAATCTGTTGCAGAATCCTTGTGAATTCATCTTCGGCACGATAGGCAAAGAACTTTCCTGATGAACTCTGGCTGATCAGTGGCGGAACACAATGGATCTCAATCCCACGGCCATTCTGGAACCTAAAAACCAAGGCATAAACGGGAGAACCAATTCTCATGGGATAATCCTTCAAAATATTGTTCCACACTACATTTTCAACGCCTTCGCTGACGGATCTCATGAGCAGTTCTTTTTCCGCTGATGAATAACGCACTCTGCTGAATTCATGAGCGACAATATTCCCAAGATTGGCCCTGACGAAATCGCCGAGAGGACCTTCCCAATATGTACCGGATGAATCCTGAGACTTGGAAACGCTGCTCTTGTAATGCACGAGCGGCAGGCTCAGAGTATATAACCGTTCAACAAGAATCGCTGGAATCTCCACTCCCGTTTTCGAAGCAAATGCTGTTTTTCCCTTATTGCGATTGTATTTACAATGACAGCGTTCCGGCAGCGCGCGATTCTTTGCAGACCATTCGCAGAACAATTCTAATTCCTGAATTTGTGTATCGAAACTTGTATCGGAGTTAGATTTGAAATATATCTGCAAACCGTGACCCACTTTCACATTTTCTACTGAACCCAAAATATCTTCTACAAAGAAAAGAGATAAGAAAAGGATGGAACAGCATAATAACACAAAAACTTTTTTCATAGCGGCCTTATGCGTATGTCTTTCAATTTTGTGGAACAAAGTTAGCTGAAAACTGAGTGACACTCTGCTTCCTGTCCACTTCATTATTTTGGGTTATCCTTCTACTTGGATTGTACTGTTTTCTTCTTTCAAGCGTCAATCTTTTGGCTATCATAGATAATTATCCGAACGTTTCAAATCAGAAAACCACCGCTCAAAAACTGAAATGTTGGTGCGGGCTCTCTTTTTTAATTGAATCAGAAACAACACTGACAAAATCTCCGCATTTTTGGGGCAAATTTCAAGTCGTGAAAAAGTGTGGCAGAAGTGTATCGTATGTGTGACGTAAATGGGTGAATTTTGTGGTCTTGGGAAGACGGGAAAACTTTCGCCAAAAGTGTGAGAAGGCTTCATGCTACTGGGATTGGAAGCAGGAAGGGGAGGATTAAGGGGAAGGTAGCCCGTCCCCTTAAAGAGCGAAGCGACTCGTGATGGGTTTCCGCCACTAAATCTTTGGCGGACAAGCGAATCCCTCCCTCGGCATTTATCCCGAACTCTTCATGATATTCTTTGAATAGTGAGGGGCTGCGATTTATCGTCTTATCTCCCCCAACGTCTTCATGGATTTACCTGCTCAGGCGGGAACCTCATTTTCTGCC
>DAOQVZ010000008.1:0-9047 GCA_035341815.1 bacterium | reverse complement strand
CTCCCCCAACGTCTTCATGGATTTACCTGCTCAGGCGGGAACCTCATTTTCTGCCAAGGGTGCCCAAAGAGAGCCAAAAACTTTTTCTTCCTCTATCCTTTTTAGCCTCTTTCCGATAGTCTCCAGAGACGGGTGGATATACTGCCTTGTAACCTGGATTGTTTTCTGCCCAGGAAGTCCCTTTTATGAGAGAGATAGTCTACCCATGCCTTCTGGTAAGTAGGGTAAAAATGTCAAAAATAAGTAGATGCTTTTTCTGGCAAACGGTGGTTTTAAAAACTTATTTAAGGACAAACTGATATTGACAGAATAGAATTAATATAAACCAATACTGATGAAATAAAAGACTTGACATCGGTTTATAATTATGCTATATTGACTATTATGAATGGACAAAATAGAAGCATAATAAACAAACTGCTCAGTAACTGGCCTAAGAACACCGTTGCCGTTTCTTCGTGGCTTGAAAGGCAAGGCGTGTATCGCCAATTAGCCGGAACGTATGTTAAAAGCGGATGGATAGAACGCATAGGGAAAGGCGCCTTCAAGCGGGCAGGCGAAACTGTAGACTGGAGCGGTGGCCTCTATACACTCCAATCACAGTTAAATATGTCCGTTCATCCAGCTGGAAAAACAGCGCTTCAGTTGCAAGGGAGTGCACATTATCTACCGGCAAATTTGAAGCAGACAAAGATCGTTCTTTTTGGATATAAAAACGAGAAGCTGCCCGAATGGTTCAAAAATTACAAATGGGATGTGTCTGTGCGTTATGTCATGACCGGGTTTTTCGGGAAAGATGTTGAATTGGGGCTGACAAAATATAATTTCGGCAATTATGAGGTTAAAATATCTTCGGTAGAAAAAGCCTCCATGGAATTATGTTACGATGTTCCTAACAGAGAGTCATTTGATGAGATGGATCAGATAATGTCCGGTCTTATGACACTACGGCCTCGTCTGGTTCAGGAACTCTTAGAAAAATGCAAATCTGTAAAGACGAAAAGATTATTTATGCATTTAGCCGAAAAGCATGATCACGCGTGGCTGAAAAAACTGGATTTAGAAAATGTTGATTTTGGGAAAGGCAAAAGATCTCTTTGCAGTAATGGTCACTATGACAGCAAATATAAGATAGTCGTCCCCAAATAGGAAGCTTATGAACAAAAATTTATTGCATCAGCAAGCAGAGCTTTTAATATCAATTGTACCGTACATGACTAAAGATACGGATTTCGCATTGCATGGGGGAACTGCAATCAATTTTTTTGTTCGCGACATGCCGCGCCTTTCTGTTGACATCGATTTAACTTATTTACGTCTGAGTTCGCGCGAGGAAACGCTAAAAGCTATTAGCGAACAGCTCAAGTCAATATCAAAACGCATTTCTTCGAACATGCCATCCGTGTTGATAGAAGAGAAAGCGGATTCATCAACAAGTTTCATTTCCAAACTCTATGTTAAAAAGCAAGATGCTATCGTTAAAGTCGAGCCGAACAATGTTATTCGAGGTTCTTTATTTGGACCAGAGGAAAGGGACCTTTGCAAGAAAGGCGAAGAGGTTTTTGAGAAATTTGTGACTGCAAAGACAATGGCATTTTCTGAGCTTTACGGTTCCAAGATATGCGCGGCACTTGATAGACAACATCCGCGGGATATCTTCGACATAATGTTGCTTCTTAAAAAGGGATTACAGAACAAGTCCGTAAATCGTTTCTTGTTTACCTTATAAGCCATAATCGTCCAATCTCGGAACTGTTATCGCCGAATTTCAAGGATATGAAACCGGTTTTTGAAAAAGAGTTCGCGGGAATGGCTTCATTTGACGTGAGGTATGAAGAATTAGTGTGCGTCAGAAAAACCTTAGTTGAAGAGATTAACAGACAGATAACAGAGGATGAGCGCGCGTTTTTGATTTCATTTAAAGAAAAGGTGCCGAAGTGGGATCTTTTGGGCATCAAAGGCGCTCAAGATATGCCAGCGGTTAAATGGAAGTTATCTAATCTCACAAGGATGGGAAGCAATAAACATATCGGAACGGTTCAACAGTTGAAGAAGGTTATCAAGAAGGAAATTTAGATTGATATAAATTAATCAGCATTTCCCATTTGCTATTTTCCTTCATTATAATAACTAAAACATGGCATATGGAATCATGAATTTCTGCAGATATTTTATGCCGTCAAATTAATATGGAAGCGGCTCTCTCCAAAATCTCATATCGAGACCACGCCCATCAAGCGGACAAGGGCCTTCTGGAATAATCCATAAGTAATTGGGCCAGTTTCCACAATCGAACATCTGCCCTTTCTCCGCCAGTTCTATCGGACAGGTGCCATATATCTTGTGAAATCCCTCATAAGTCTGGCATCCATCTGATGTCCTTTTACATTTTTCGCATATGAATTTGGGAACGAGCGCAGTTCCGTACTTCGGGATATAACTGCGTATTCCGGTGAAAGTTTACACCTATTCCGCTCAAAGTTGACACTGCCCCAGTTTTAAGATATCGGAGCGAAGCGACGAGGTTTTTCCTCTGTTAGTCTTTAATAGTATTTATAGAGGCGCCGCCCCGATATTTTCAATGAACTTTATATCTTTTTTTCCTTGCCGATTTCAAGATTAGTTTTCCTCAAAGACTCGCCCTTCAGTTCAACCTTATATGCGTTATGCAACAGCCTGTCGCAAATGGCATCGGCAATGGTCGGGTCTCCGATAATCTCGTACCAGTTTTTCACCGGCACCTGGCTTGCCACAATCATTGAGCCTGTCAGGTTCCTGTCTTCCACAACCTCCATGAGGTCTTTGCGTTCAGTGTCACCCATCGGAGTCAATCCAAGGTCATCTATAATCAGCAAGTCCATTTTTGCCAGTTTAGCCAGATATTTCAGATAACTGCCGTCTGCCCGAGATTGATAGAGGGTTGTAAACAGCTTCGGAGCCCTGATATACAGGGTTTTATAACCGGCTCTGCAAACTGCATTTCCCAGTGCGCAGGCAATGTATGTCTTGCCCACTCCTGTCGGCCCGCTAATCAGGATATTCTGTCGGTTTGTTATCCATGAGCAGTTAGCCAGTCCCAGAAGTATTTGTTTATGCAGCCCCCGGGTATGTTTGTAATCAATATCTTCCAGACATGCCTGCTGTTTAAGATGGGCGTCACGCAGCAGCCTCTTCAGCCGTTTATCCTGCCTGGCCGTAACCTCCGCATCCACAAGAAGACCCACAAACTCCTCATGGCTTAAATCGGCGTGCTGGGGTTTGCCCATAATCTCCCTGAATAACTGCGCCATCCCGAATAGCCGCATCTCCTGCATCTTATCTATCGTCTGTTCGTTTAACATCGGTTTTCACCTCCTTTTCACCTGCCTGTTTTCAATTCAGCTCCTGCTCGTTGCGGTAATACTGCTGACCCCGGATATTTTCATGCATAGGCGATATCCGTTTTTCCCCGGTTTCAGAAAAATCAGTTTGCTTATCCAATCCTGTTGCCAGTATGGACTTCATGCTCTGATACGAACAGGTGCGAAACATCAATGCGCGTCTTGCCGCATTCTCTATCCGCTCTTTAGGATATGCCTTCTCCAGCCGGAAGATTCCCAGGCATGACCGGTATGCCTGCTGGGGATGTTTTTTGCTTTCAAGGATATGCTGCACGACCTTTTTCGTGTATTCCCCGGTCTTCTCCGCCCATTGAATGATACGCGAGGGGGTCCATTCCATATGTTTCCTGTGGGCTTCCGGCATATGTTCCGGTTTTGTCGTAAACGTATATTTCTCATAACTGCGTACATGGCTGGTCACACGCCTGCCTTTGTAAAATACCTCGATTATATTCTCTGTCGCCCTGACATCTACCTGCTCCCGCACTAACTGGTAAGGAACGCTGTAATAATGACTGTATGCCTCTATGTGATAATCAATGTTTACTCGCGCTTTGCGCCATTCTGCATACTCGTACCGTTGAGAAACCAGCGGAAGTGCTGCCGGTTTGTCGAGGATCTCAAACATATGTTTCCGGCTGCATTTGATTTTCTGCATATTTCGGTTGTTCAGCTTTTCCAAAAGCTCTCTTATCGCCTGATTCATTTCGCTCAATCCGGAGAATCTCCTGTTTCTTAAACATGCCATTATCCACCGCTGCGCTACCAGCACGCCTGCTTCTACTTTAGCCTTGTCCTTGGCTCTATATGGGCGGGCTGGAATAACGGTTATCCCGTAATGCTGGCACATATCATGGTAACTGCGGTTTATATACGGTTCGTATTTACAGGCTTGGGTTACTCCGCTTTTCAGGTTGTCCGGCACCACTATATGGGGCACACATCCGCTGTATTCAAATGCCCTGACGTGAGACATCAGCCATGCTTCTTTCTCCTGGGTTAAACTGGCTTCAGCATAAGTGTAATTGCTTGCACCCCATACGCTTACAAATAACTGGGTCGGTTTCTTTTCGCCTGTTTCAGGATCTGTTATAGAAGGCCCGTCGCAGTAATCTATGAACATCTTTTCTCCAGCCTTGTGTTCCTGCCGCATGCTGATGTTCAGCTTCTTCTTCCAGTCCTGGTACATCTCACTGAACCAGCTGTATTGATAGCCGTTGGGATTCTCTTCCTTGTATTCCTGCCATAACAGCTGCATTGTTACATGCGGCCGTTTCAATTCCTGGAAAAGATACTCGAAGTCCGGCATGGCCTTTTCACACCGTTCAGGAGCAATTCCACCATTAAGCATCTGTTCCAGTTCTGTATCGCTCAGGTGCTTATCCCGCTCCCAGTCTATACCCGCTTTCTCTGCCTGCTCCCAGTAATTTGAGACGGTTTGATGGCTTATCCCGCAACTGATCCCTGCTTGACGGGTGCTCATCCCGCATTCGTATTTCAACCGCAATATCTCGCGTAACTTATCCATGCTTACCCTTATTTGTGCCATATGGGAACCTCCTTTTCTTCTCAATAGTCATGGCGGTCCCATAAAGCGTAATGGAATTGCTCGTCTTACGTCAATTATTTGTGCTTTTTTATGAGGTCCTACTGGGGGGTGTCAACTTTCACCGGAATGACTGTCAACTTTACCGGAATGACTGTCAACTTTGCGGCGGAATACGCAATATAACCCGTAAATCTCACAATTCCGCCGCACCTGAGACAGTGGGAACCATCGAGCCTCGTGAAATTGAATTTAGTAAATCTCATGCCCTCATTTCGGGGCTTGAATTCCTGCGGGTAAGATGAAGGTAAGCTTATCATCTTGGGTATGGTTATTCCGGCCCTTTCGAAATTCTCGTATGTTTTGGGTATGAAATTTCTTATTCCTGTGAAAAAAATATTTTTGTCTATTTCTTTCGCTTTGCCAGGAGAAACACTCATGATTATCATCAGAGCGCTGGCAAAAATTAGTCCGTCTGCTGTACCGAGAACACCCCCGAAAAACCTGTCAGCAAAATGTTTCATTCTAATCTTCCTGCGTATACGTTCAAGTAGAATTCCTGAGGCAAACATCAGACATACACATATGCAAACGTAGCATATAAGACCTGCAACACCTCCGGTTATTCCGAATCCGGCCAGAAGTTTTACAGGGACAAGGTATATAAACGAGCCTGCATAAAGAGCAACGAAAATACTGACAAAATCAAAAATCGTACCGAGAAAGCCACGTCCCATTCCAATAAGTATCCCGATAAAAAACAGAATTATAATCACAATTTTAAGTCCCTTGAATATCATCCATTGTTTTGTGACAATTTGGCAGATTGTTCCAATCGCAGGGGTTATGTTTGTTCAGGTGTCCAAATGAGAAATATTGCGTCTGCCTGAAAAGAATTCCCAGAAATAAATAGGCTATAATATACATGGTAAATGGTTTTATTGCCCAGTTTACAAAAAGCGTAAGTCCAACCGGTCTGCCACTCTTCCCCGCCTTAATTACTTGGGCAAAGTCAATCTTTACCATAATGGGATACATCATAAGGAAAAGGCATATTGCAATAGGTATGGAGATGACCGGAGCGTCTCCAACGTATATTGCCAGCCCGTCAAGAAATTTCGCAAATCCCGGGGCGAGCCTGCCCAAAATAATTCCACCGGCTATACACAGAAACACCCACAGTGTGAGATATCCCTCAAATAATGAAAGTTTTCTATCCGCCATTTTTTACTCCATTTATATTTAAGGTTTGATTGCCATTAATTTTATGCTTGCGACGTCAACATTAATCTTGTCATCCTGCCATGTGTTTTCTTCCACAATGTTGATATCTTTAAATCCTGCTTCTTTTATCCTGTTCAGATAATCTTCTTTTTCAAGGGCCCCTGCAATGCAACCGGTCCACAACTCAAAGTCCTTTTTTACCGCATCGGGAACAGGTCCTTCCGTAACCAAGTCAGAGACCATCATTCGTCCGCCGGGTTTTAATACCCGGTATGCCTCTTTGAAAGTCTTGAGTTTATCAGTGGAAAGATTGATAACACAGTTGCTGATTATTACATCCACGGAATTGTCCTCTACAGGCAGATTTTCTATCTCCCCAAGCCTGAACTCAACATTCTTGTATCCGTACTTTTTTGCATTATCCTTAGCTTTTTTAACCATATCCTCTGTCATATCTACGCCTATGACAAACCCTTTTCCCCCAACTTTTTTTGCCGCAAGAAAAACATCAACGCCCGCACCGGAACCGAGGTCCAGAACAGTTTCTCCTTCTTTCAAATCTGCCAGCGCCACCGGATTACCGCAGCCCAGGCCGTGAAAGGAGTCGGGAGGGATGTTTTTCATATCCTCTGCCGAATAACCAATTCTTGCAGCAGTTTTTATCAGCCGGCCACTATTTTCACAACACGCACTTCCGCAGCCGCATTTCTTAACGAGTACTTCAGAATATCTTTCTTTCACCTTTTCTTTTATTAGATTATTATCCATTTTGCTTTGCTCCTCTTTTAAAAAGATAGTTTGAAATATTATATTACCTTTGCGTTCCCAACACGCACCTGCCGTTTTTACGCAGGGAGAACCGTTTTTTGAATCTTTTGATATCGTCTCTAAACTCTTCCTTCGGGATGGACGAGATGGAAAGCAACAGCGCTTTATGAAATTTATTAACCGGAGACGACAGGGAATAGAATACCCAAGTACCTTTTTTCCTTCCCTTGATCAGCCCTGATGTTTTCAGGATATTCAGGTGGCGGGAAGCATTGTATTGGGAGATATTGAGAGAATCCATGATTTCGCAGACGCATAGAAACTTCTGCGCGTGGTTCAAAAGAAACATTATTCTCATGCGCGTCTCGTCAGAAAGAGCCCTGTATTGTCTTATATGATTTTCCATCTTTACTCCCTTTTTGTTTATTTTTTCATATGGCTATATGCGCTTATATGCATATTGTAATAAAAAAACAACCTTCCGTCAAGATATTCTAACTTCTTATTTTTTTTGGTCGCGTCCGGATTGGATTTTTTTTGACTGCTTGATTAAAGAAACATCATCGCACACATTGGATTCAAATTGCAGGGTAGTATGATTTATATTGTATTTTTCCTCCAGCAGCAGGGCAATACTCTCTCTAATCCTGCAGGTCTCGCTTACCTTCATATCCCAGGCAACATCAATATGGGCTTCAAAATGGAAGTCATTCTCTGTAACTCCCCATAAATGCACATGATGGACGTTTTTCACGCCTTGAATCGTGCTTATTTCTCTGGCTATTGCAGAGATGTCAAGCCCGTATGGGGTATGCATCATCAGAATATGAACGGCTTGTAAAACAATGGCATAACCGGCTTTTAACACGTATATTCCGATGATTAAGGTAAGGAGCGGGTCAATCCATTGTATGCCCAGAAAATAGATAAGTATTCCTCCGGCAATGACCGCCACCGAAGATAATGCATCCGTCACAAGATGCACGTAGGCGGACTTGATGTTTATATTATCCCTTGAGTCTTTTCTCAGAAGCAAAGCGGAAAATGCGTTTGCCGCAAGGCAGACGACAGCTACGGCTATCATGATGGATGTGTTTACTGCAACCGGGTGGATAAAACGGATAAAGGCTTCCTTGAACAAAAAGAAAGATGCAATTACCAGTGCCGAGGCATTGAACAGGGCGGCAAGAACTTCTGCGCGCTTATAACCGAAGGTGCTCTTTTCTGTATTCTCCCTCTTTGAAAACTGCAGGGCGATGAAGCTTATCACCAGGGCAAAAGTATCGGTAAGGTTGTGCAATGCATCGGAAATAAGGGCAAGGCTGCCAGAGATAATTCCTCCGATGAATTCAAAAACCGTTATGAAAAGGTTCAGGGAAATAGCTATCACAAGAGGTTTCTGAGGACCTGTGTTTTCATGCCAGTGGACGTGACTTTTTTCCATTTAGGTACACCTTTTATGCCTTCCAGAACATATACAAACCTGCCAGTAACAAAAATGCCTGCCGCAAATATGAATGATAGTCTGAATGCCTTTCTGGTTGAAATCTTTCCCTGTTCGCTTATAAATCCTACAATGAGAGGTATACTGGCAAGATGGCATGGGCTTAAAAGAACGCTCAACACGCCCCATGCAAAAGAAGCTGATAAAGCAACCAGAGGAGTCCCCTCAACTGCCCGTGTTAAAGCAATAAATAATTGCTGCATGGCTATTTGTCCTGTTTTTCCGGCAAAGGATTCTTTTTGAATTCATAGCCCAGGCTTTTCCAGCGCGCAAGAATGTCATCCTTGGGCATGAACCCGGAATTTCTTGAAATTTCCTTTCCTTGCGCGTCAAGGAATATCTGGGTGGGAATGCCCCTTATTTTATACTTTTCGGGTATTGAAGTATTTTTATACACGTCAACGAATTCAACTGCAAACTGTCCCTTGTATTCTGCTGTCAATTCTGCAAGAATCGGACGCATCATCATGCATGGCATGCAGCTGTCAGAGCCCAGTTCAAGAATCTGCGGGAGCTTTTCGGAAACTTTTTTTGCCGATGGAGCAGTTTCATCTTCAGGAAAAGCGTTTTCCGGTGAAAAAGATTCTTCCGTCAGATTCTCCCGAACCGGGATATTTTGAGGCAC
>DAOQVZ010000007.1:28846-34370 GCA_035341815.1 bacterium | reverse complement strand
CTGGGCTCTGGTATGCTTCTGTTTTATTTTTGCGAAAAACTATCCGGCAATCATTATGACTTTTGTTCTATACGGACTGCACAAGGGGGCGAACGAGCCTTCGCAGAAGGCTTTTGTATCAGAACTGGCTCCGGAAAATTACAGGGCAACCTGCCTGGGCTCCTTCCAGATGGTAACGGGGATTGCCGCCTTGCCTGCCTCTCTTATGGCAGGAGGACTGTGGGAGAAACTCGGGATGCGCATTCCGTTTTATTTTTCTCTTGTTCTCAAAATTGCTGCAATAGTAATGCTGTTTTTTGTATCTCCTCAGAGAAAATTGCCACGAACACATTTAAAGGTGTAAAATTCAGTGGAGAAAAAAAGGAGGCAAAATGGATGAGAAAATGGTAAACGAAGGGAAAGAGCTTGCATGGCTCTCTTATCTGGGTATCCTGCTTTTTATTCCTCTCCTTGTGAATAAAGACAACGAGTATTCAAAGTTCCATGTGAAGCAGGGAATAGTTCTGCTCGTTTGCATGGTGATATATTCCTCAGGGATGTACATCTTGCACTTTATACCATTCGTCAACTACATGGGGTGGATTATTGCCTATGTCATGTGGTTGTTTTTCCTGATACTGACAATCATGGGAATCGTTAATGCTTTGGCGGGGAAAACAGAACCGCTTCCCTTTATAGGGCAGTTTGCAGAAAAATAAAAATATAATTTTGGGTTGAAAACGGAGGTGTTGGAATGAAGAAGAATGAAGGAGGGAAATTTTTTGTCGGATGGGGACAGGCAGACATAACGCCCGATGAACCTGTATTTGTGGCAGGACAGTTTCCTGCCAGGGTTTCGGAGGGAGTCCTGGACCCTGTTACCGCAACGGCGCTGGTGCTGGAATCAAGGGGAGGCGGGTTTTCCGACTATGCAGTTATGGTAAGCTGCGATTTGGTTAGTATACCGGACGGACTTGTCAATTCCGTTCGCGCAAAGGTCAAAGAAAATATTCCGGGGATAAATACGGAAAGGATTTTTCTCAATGCCACCCATACTCACACCGGACCTGAATGCAGGACGGCTCCGGACGAGTTGAGGTTCGGAGGAGGCAACGTTTCTGCTTTATGCGGTCTGGACCTGCCTGTTATGGACCCCGTAGATTACGTGGATTTTGCAGCCGAACGAATATCCGGTGCAATAAAGCAGGCCTGGGAGAAAAGGGCTCCGGGAGGGGTTTCTTTCGGCCTCGGACATGCAGTTGTGGGGCATAACCGCAGGATTTCTTACGGGGATGGGTCCTCGCGCATGTACGGGAAAACGAACGATGAGAACTTCAGCCACGTGGAGGGATACGAAGACCACAGTCTGAACGTCTTTGGCACATGGAATATTGAAGGGAAATTGACGGGGCTGGTAGTTAACCTGGCATCCCCTTCCCAGGTAAGTGAAAGTTTATACAAGATAAGTGCGGATTACTGGCATGATACAAGAAAGGAGTTGCGCAGGAGATTCGGCAATGAGCTGTTCATACTCCCCCAGTGCAGCGCCGCCGGCGACCAGTCGCCGCATATCCTTTTTGACAAGGCGGCTGAAAAACGCATGTGGGACCTGGCCGGGCGTACACAGAGACAGGATATAGCGGTTCGCATTGCGGACGGGGTGGAATCAATTATCAATTTCATGGGAAAAGAGATCGTTAAGGAACCGGTTTTTTCATTCATGCACAAAAAAGTGGAACTTAGCCGGAATTTTGTCACGGAAAAGGATTTGCATGAAGCTCTGAAAGAAGCGGACAAGTTTTACAGGGAATACGAGAGACTGAAAAACGAGATAGAGAAGGATGCAGAGATGAGAAAAAAGTCAGGAGAACGTCTTAAACGGGACAACCTCAGCACGGATTTTGCTTCCGATGACCAGGTTATGGAGGAGTCCGATGGACGCCTCAGGTGGTACGGGCCCGTTACGATGAATTACAGGCTTTACAGAAGGAACATGGCACTCAAAGAACGCTTTGAGATACAGAAATCAAAACCTCTTGTTCCCGCGGACATCTACCTTGTAAGGGTAGGGGATATGGTTTTTGCGAGCAATCCCTTTGAATGCTACCTGGATTTCGGGATACAGATTAAGTCAAGGAGTAAGGCTCTGCAAACCTTCCTTGTGCAGCTTGCAGGTACGGGCACTTACCTTCCAACCAGACGGTCGGTTGAAGGAGGGGGCTACGGTTCGGTGGCGGCAAGCAATCCCGTGGGGTACGAAGGCGGCAGACAGCTTGTGGAAGCGACCCTGGAAGGTATAAACAGCCTTTTTGAAAAGGATTAAAATAATTGCGGAACTTCCTGTTCTCTTTAGTGTCAAATTACATGAAGGGGGATAAATGAAAAAAAATCATTTAATTGCTGTTGCTGCCGCGTTTTTTATGTCAGGATGCGCGGTCTGCAGGGGGCAGGAAACTCCCGATGCCCGTATAATATCCGGCAGTTTCGGGATGATGGAGGTGGTGAAGGCGAACAACAGCTTTGCCCTGGACATTTATAAAAGATACTGCCCGTCAGACACAAATATCTTTTTTTCTCCTTACAGCATTTCCTCTGCTCTTGCCATGACGTACGAGGGAGCCAGGGGGAAGACTGCCGAAGAGATGGCGAAGGTTTTTTATTTTCCGCGGGATGAGAAAAGCAGGAGGGAAGGGTACCTGTTTTTATACGGGGAGATAAACAGGAAAGATAAGAAATATAAGCTCAGCACTGCAAATGCATTATGGGTGCAGAAGGATTATCATTTCCTGAATGAATACATTGGCGTTGTCAAGAAGTATTACGGCGGAAGCGTGAAAAACATGGATTTCAAAACCCGGGCGGAAGAGTCAAGAAAAGAGATAAACAGGTGGGTGGAGAAAGAGACAAACGACAAGATAAAGGACATCATTCCTTCCGGCGCAATCAATGCTATTACGCGGCTTGTTCTAACAAATGCCGTCTATTTCAAGGGGGAATGGGCAAAGCAGTTTGACAGCAAAAAGACCAGGGATGAAGATTTTACTGTTTCTGCAGGAAAAAAGGTAAAGGTTCCCATGATGGAGAGAACGGGGGACGAGGCGGTTTTCCCTTATGCTGAGGACAGCGCGGCCCAAATCCTGGAGATGCCCTATTCCGGAGACGACTTGTCCATGCTCGTTCTCCTGCCGAAAAACGGTGATATGAAAAAGCTGGAAAATTTCCTTTCCGTGAAGAAATTGCAGGAATGGAAGGGTTCCGTGAAGAAGCAGAGGGTGGATGTTTTTTTTCCGAAATTCAAGTTCGAAACCAAGTATTTCATGGCAAAGGACCTTGCGGAGATGGGCATGGCGGAAGCTTTTTCCGGCAGTGCCGATTTTTCGGGTATGACGGGCCAAAAGGACCTTTGCATCAGCCGGGTGATACACCAGGCGTTCGTTGAAGTGAACGAGGAAGGAACCGAAGCTGCAGCCGCCACGGCTGTTATCATGAAACTGACTGCGATGCCTTCTCAACAGCCGCCTGTTCCTGTCTTCAGGGCCGACAGGCCTTTTATATTCATCATACAGCAGAAGGCAACCGGCAACATGCTTTTCATGGGCAGGGTCAGCAATCCACTGGCGTCTTAGTCAATCTTTACGGATGCCGTTTCGGAAGGCTCCGACTCGTTGTCCCAGCTGTCAACCGCCACTACACGGTAGAAGTATTCTTTCCCTTTTTCAAGCCCTGCATCCACAAATAAAGGTTCAACCGTGCTTCCGAACAGGTTTTCCTGTGAAGGATTGAAATTCTTTTTTGTGCTCCTGTACACGTTGTAGTACCTGATTCCCTGCGGTGCAACAGATTCTTTCCATGAGAGTTTCACGGAGGAATTGTCAATAGAATATCCGCGCCACAATAAGGAGGTACTGCTGTCTTTTACGAAATTTTCTGCTTCCGGCATTGCGGGTTTTGACGGTCTTGTCCCGGGTGCGTTTCCCATTGGCGGCGGAATGAAATCAAGGTCGTTTGTGATAAGCATGCTGTCAAAAGCTATGCCCGTATCTCCCGTTTCAAGTTCAATTTCTGCTGTGCCTTTTTTCAATGGAATAGTTCCGGAATCGAGGTTCACCCATTTCCAGTTAAACCCGTCAACAGGAATATTTCCCGCCTGCTGCCCGTTTATTTTTACTGCAAAACTTCCCTTTCCGTGCTCTCCCTGCTTCGGCCAGCCGGTGGTGTAGCTCGAACGCTCAAGTTGAGACATCCCGCGCACCCTGCCCATTATCTTCCACGAGCCCGCGGCAGGGATTTCAATATTGAGCTTTAAAGAGCCTTTCAGTCCTCTGGCAAGCTGTTCTCTGTATATAAATTCCGGGTCAGTGATTGCTACCGCGTACGAATTGGAGGCTCCCGCGGGTTCAAAGAAAGGCACCATGGGTTTTACTATTTTTCCTGTTTCAGGCTGGTAAAAATGCCTGAAAAGCTTCTTGTTGCCCACGGATACCTCGTTGGAGAACATCCTGCTTTCAAGCCCGGAGTGTTCAACGGAGGTCAGTGCGTAGAAACCGTCTTTCTCCGCGGCCAGTGCATAACGTTTATCTGTCACCGGTTTTTTGTTCACTTTGACATAGTTTTTCCCGCTTTCGTCCGAACGGTATATGTTAAACCCTTTTATCTCCGAGCAGTATCGCGGTTTTTCCCACACAAGTGCGCCACCTTCCGCTTTGACGTTTACAGGAGGCTGGGGGTATCGCGCCACTGCAATATATGTGTCTGCAAGCCTTCTTTCAGGGTAATCTGTGCCCGTTCCCGCCAGCATTGTAGAGCAATATACTATCTTGGTGTAATCGGGACTGGGAGCAGGCGCCGGCCATATAACGGGTTTGTCGTAAGCTCCCGGGTTCCTGCGGGTGCTGTACCTTGCCTTGTAATCTGTCACGTTCATCATGGCAACGTTCCAGAGGGTCTCGTTTTCCAGGTCGACCATGACCACCGGAGTATTGGGTTCCACGAAAGACTCAATGATGGCGAAATCCTTGTCTATTCTGAATTCGTGGGGCCATGAAATCCTGTCGGACTTGGGGAAACTGCCTATGAACTTCACGATGTTTTCCATCGCGGATTGGACGATGAACGTGTTGTGCATGTTGCTGTGCATCCCGAGGGAAGCCATGTGGACCAGCGTGCCGTCCTCAAGCCAGACAGCCGCCTTGTCCCCCGGCTTTGGTACGCCCCCGGAAAGGTTCCACCACGTGTCTCCCTGCCATGCGCCTTTGAGGTTATTCCATGATATCTGTTTTGCCCCGGGGTTGGGCACGGCCCTCAGGAGCCCGCGGGTGTCGGTAAGGGAAAGGGGGAGCATCCAGACCTGGTAGGGGTTTTCGTCGGTGAGGAAGGAATTCCTGTTGATTTCGAATGCAAAATAGCGTATGTTGTCACTGCCGAGGGCGTTTACCCACCCCTTGCCTGACTTGCCCCAGACTGAATTCATAGGATATGTTTCAAGTCCGCTTTCTCCAAAAGGGTATACCACGTCGTTTTCAGGTTTTTTTGATATGCTTTTTAT
>DAOQVZ010000007.1:5389-28746 GCA_035341815.1 bacterium | reverse complement strand
TTTCTCCAAAAGGGTATACCACGTCGTTTTCAGGTTTTTTTGATATGCTTTTTATTCTGAACGTTTTAAAATTGTTCCCCTCTACGTCGGAAAGTCCAAGCTGTTTTCTGTCATCCGACTGCCACACGAGCACTTCATGGTTTATTTCATGTATGTTGAGACCCTTTGCCGTGGCTTCGGAGGGTATCTGTATTATCTTCCAGCCGGGTTTGGAAGGAAGGGTTATGGTATGTATTTCCCCGGTGGCCAGATTGAGCATTTTTATGAATTCTTTTGTTCTGACAGGGCATATCCAGTCCGAGGGGTCTGTGCCTTCGGGGACACGTTTTTCTTCCCATCCGAAGGGCCATAAAACCTTGTTGTTCCAGTTATCAGGCTTTTTCGTAGAAGGATTGGGATACCTGCAGAAACCGTCTGTCCTGACTATGTCGCCCGGATTCTGCATGCCGGCGTGGAGGTATTTTCCGTTCCTGCTGAAATTGGGATACCCGACATACAGCAGGTGCGCCTTACCTCCCCGGGTCATCATCCAGAGTTCCGTTCCGAGAAGGGTGTCTTTGAATATGACCTTGCCGGGCTGGTGGTAATTGGAGTCTTCATAGATGGCTTCAAGCTTGTGGCGCGGGTCAACGGGAGTTTTTGCCGCCCACTCTTCGGGCAATACGGTGTCTCCGAGCCTGATTATTTCAAGGCTTTTCAGGTAGACCCTGGCTTCGTGTTTTGCCGGGTCAGAATATGTCCATGCTATGCCTGCCTTGACTCTTTTCTTTCCCGTGCCGCTTCCTTCTATGCAGAAAGGAAGCCGGACGTCTTTGAATTCATCTGAAATGCCAACCGGAAGGACAAAGAAAGTTGATGGGTAATCCACGGGCTGGGTGTAAAGTTTGACGGCATAAGAATTAGTTTTTATCCCGGCTTTCAGGACATAGTGGCCCGGGGGAAGCATTACTTCCTTTACCATGCCCTGCCATGACCTTGTAAAATTAAACGACGCGATACCGGTGTTCTTGTCGTAGGTGAAGTTTTCCCATGTTCCCGCTACGGCCCCATTCCATCCGACGGGGTTCCCGTTTACCACCTCGGAAAAGGAAAGCTCTGTTTTCATGTCTCCTGTTCCGGCGGAAGTCCCCGCGCCGTTTGGGAAAGAGGTTCCCGTATGGAGTATCCAGATAAACAGGAAAAGGATGGCGGATAAAGTCCTTAAGGATAACGCTTTCTTTTTCATTCTTCTCCTTTGAGGTTTTCAAAAAAAGAATCAGAATATTTTGCGGAGAGCATGGCAGCTCGCACTGCTTCCTTTTTTCTCATAGTATTTCTGGTGGTATTCTTCGGCAACCCAAAAATCGGAAGCGGGGAGAAGTTTTGTTGCCACGTTATAGCCGAGAGTCTGAAGTTGCCTTATCACGTTTTCGGCAGTTTTCTTCTGCCCTGGAGAGCTGTAGAAAATCGCGGAAAGGTACTGGTTGCCCCTTTCGGGAAACTTCCCTTCTGCCAGCGTGAAGTCGTGCATCTCGAAAAAGAGCTTGAGCAGTTCTTCGTAGGTAGTCATTGAAGGGTCGTAGATTACCTCAACTGCTTCGAAATGTCCGGTTGCACCGGAACATACCTGTTTATAGGACGGGTTTGAAACTGTGCCGCCGGTGTATCCTGATTTTACCGATATTACTCCGGAAGCCTTGCTGAAATGGTATTCAACCCCCCAGAAACACCCTGCTGCAAAAACCGCCTTTCCTGTCTTTCTGTCGGGGATGAATTTTATGGATAATGAATTTACGCAGTGGCGGGTGTCTTTGGGCGTGTATTGTTCGCCCTTGAAGACATGCCCGAGATGTCCGCCGCATTTTGCGCAGACTATCTCGGTTCTTTTTCCGTCGGCATCCAACTGGCGCTTGACCGCTCCCGCGAGTTCATCGTCGAATGCCGGCCATCCGCATCCCGAGTCGAACTTGTCATCTGAGCGGTAAAGCTGAGCGCCGCAGTTGCGGCAGACAAACGTCCCTTTCTCAAAATGGTTCCAGTATTTCCCGCTGAAGGCTTTTTCCGTACCCTTTTCCAGAATTACACGCTTTTCATCTTCATTGAGTGGTTTTTTGTTTGCTTTTTTCATGGTTTTAATAATACCCTGTTTATAGGTGGTTGTCAAAGACAAAAGTTTTTTGTAAAGGAGTTTTCCATGTATAATGTTACAATATAATACTTAGTTACTTAGAGATTTCCAATGTCATGGGAGATAAAGCAAAAACATGGAATATTTATTTAAGCCGCGCAGCGTCGCCGTCATAGGAGCTTCCAGGGATAAGGAAAAGAAAGGATATATTATTCTTAATAATATTGTTTCGGGAGGATATAAAGGCAGGGTTTATCCTGTCAATCCCCGCGGAGGAGAACTGCTCGGTTTGAAGGTCTATGCGGATATTGCTTCCATCGAGGACGAGATAGATGTCGCTGTTATTGTAATTCCGGCTGACTATGTTCCTGAAGCCGTGAAACAGTGCGCAGACAAAAAGGTCAAATACGGGGTTGTTATCACTTCAGGTTTTTCCGAAATCGGCAGGACGAAAGAAGAAAAAGAGATAATTGACTATGCAAACAGTAAAGGGATGCGCATCCTCGGGCCGAACAGCCTGGGGTACTATTCGGCAACCGGATCTCTGAATATGACTTTCGGGCTCCCAAAGGTTTCTCCGGGCAAGATTGCCGTTATTTCACAAAGCGGGGGGTTCGGCATTGCACTGTTGGGCAAGAAAGTGGGTGACGAACTCAAGCTTTCCACTTTTTTTTCAATCGGGAACAAGGCAGACGTTGAGGAATCCGATATACTGGAATACCTTGCCCAAGAACCTGGTACCAAAGCCGTATTGATATACATGGAAGGAGTCAAAAACGGCGAAAGACTGGTAAAGAGTTTAAAGAAGATAACGAAAGAAAAACCGGTAATAATAATAAAAACTGGCAGTTCTATAAAAGGTTCGCAGGCGGCGGCTTCCCATACGGGAGCGCTTGCATGTTCAGACGAGGTTTTTTCCGCCCTGATGAGGCAATGCAATGTTCTCAGGACGGAATCCGTATCGGAGGCTCTTGACTGGGCTTATTTTTTTACCAATGAGCCTTTGCCGCAAGGGGAAAATGTCGTGGTATTTAGTGACGGGGGAGGCATGGGTGTTATGGTTGCCGATGCTCTGGAAAAGCGGAATGTCAGGCTTTATGACTGCCAGAGCGACCTGGAAAAGACATTTTCACCCTTGATTGCCAGGTTCGGTTCGTACAAAAACCCGGTTGATATCACGGCCGACCATAACCACGAGACATACGATGCGGTTATCAAAGCCGCCATAGATAATGAAAATATTCATGCTATCATGGTTTTTCACTGCCATATTCCCTACTGCGATCTCAACAAATTATGCGAGGTCATATATGAACGGTTTCTTGAAAGCAAGGCGGTTTCCAAACCGCTTGCTTTTTCTATTTACGGGAATTACGAGGTTTTGAATGCAATAGATTACCTGAAAGAGAGAAATGTTCCCGTTTTTGACGATTTGATAAGAGCAGTATCCTGTTTTGCCTCATTGTTTCAGTATTCCCGTTCAATGCTTTCGGTGGATTGCAGCGAAAAAGAAGTTTCTCTTCTGCCGGCAGGTGCCTCAAAACGAGTATGCGATATTGCAGGCAGAGCTGTTAAAGATAAGAGGGATTTTATGCTTGCCGGGGAAACGAGGGAAATACTTGATGCTGCCGGCATAGAAATACCGGAGGGAGGTATTGCTTTTGACGCGGAAGATTCTGTCAGGATTGCAGGAGAGACAGGGTATCCGGTGGTTATGAAGATAGTCTCACCCGATATACTTCACAAGAGCGATGCGGGGGGAGTCGTTTTGAATATTCAGGGCCCGGAAGAGGTGAAAAAATCTTTCGACATCATCAGGGCGAACTGTCTCAGGCATAATCCGGGCATGCGTTTCCACGGCATAGAAGTCAGCCGGATGCTTGAACCCGGCGTGGAAGTTATCATAGGGGCGAGAAGGGATGCTTCTTTCGGCCCGATAGTAATGTGCGGCCTGGGAGGGATTTACGTCGAAGTTCTAAAGGATGTTGCTTTCAGGGCGTTTCCTTTAAGCAGGGATGAAATCAAAAGGATGCTCAAAGAGTTGAAAGCATATCCCCTGCTTGAAGGCGCCAGAGGGGGGAAACCAGCAGATATTGAGTCCTTAGTGGACACGGTTTTGAAGGCGGGAGAGATTCTGGCTGGAAACCCTCTTATCACTGACCTGGAGCTTAATCCCGTCTTCGTCTACCCGGGAGGGATCAAAGCAGTTGATGCAAGGATTATGATTCAGGGATAGAGAGGCCATATCATTTACCACAGTTTTTTCTTCTGACTATTCTGCATGAAGGATCTGTCAGGTAGATAGAGAAGAATATTATCACCATTCCCGATGCCATGAATAGCGTGAAGGACTCCTTGAGAAAGGCAATCGCAAGCACGGCAGTTGCAGCGGGAGTTATGTACTGGAGTATACCGAGTTTTCCCGCCTCTATGTATTTAAGCGAATGGTACCACATTGTATAACCCACGCCTGCCGGAATTATTCCCAGGTAGACCCCGGCAAGAAAGACGGGAGGAGTTATCTCCCGTATTGAAATGCCCATGATGATATTGGTCAACAGGAAGAAGAATATGCCTATCGTAAAAGTTATGAACGTTGTAAGAGTCGCCCCGTATTTTTTGGTCGGATATTTGCCTGCAACCGTATAAATTGCCCAGCACAGGGAGCCGGCTATCGCTATCATGTTGCCTTTCAGGGGGTCAGTTCCCCGGGCAATGGATCCTGCATCCGTTCCTTTTATAACCATTACGCAGCCTGCAAATCCAGCCAGGACGGCCATGATTTTCGGAACGGTAATTTTCTCCTTCAGCAGCAGGGATGCTATGAGAAGGATAAACAGGGGGTTGGCGTTCATGAGTATGCTTGACGAAGTTGCAGTCGTGTATTGAAGGGAAGCAAAGACAAAGATATTGAATATGAAAATGCCTATGAAGGAAAGGAAGACGAACGTTTTCCAGTCGTTTCTCATTGCAGCCGGCAGTTCCTTGATCCTTCTGCCCAGAGAGGCAAGCAGAAAGAGCGACGCAAACAGGCATCTCCAGAAACTTATCAGGAAGGGGTGGACAGAACCTTCTCCCATGACTATCCGCCCCACGAAAAATACCGTTCCCCATATGATTGAAGCCGCTATGCCGAAAAGATAACCTTTTATTTTCATTTGCATATTCCCGGAAATACCGACATAAGAGAAGATGCACACTTGCACGTCAACTCTTTCTCTTCCTCTTACACAGTTATCATGTCCTTATGCCGGAATTATAGATATTACTGCGATTTGATTTATAATGGCTAAAATTTTATAATTTAATGTTGTACAAATCAATAATTTCAAAATTTGGGGGAACAGATTGAAAAACGGGAAAGGTCTTAAAAAACTTATCAGGGGGGCTCTCAGGGAGGATATCGGAAAGGGAGATATAACCTTCGATGTATTATTCGAGGAAGATTTTACAGTGACTGCCATCCTGGTTGCAAAGGAAGAAGCTGTGTTGTGCGGCCTGGATGTTTTCAGGGAAGTTTTCCTTTGCCTGTCGGAAAACTGCAGTTTCAGTTTTGGCTTCAAAGACGGAGATATGCTTCCTTCCAATGTTACTGTAGGCAAAATAAAATGTTCTTTGAAAACCATGATGGCGGCTGAAAGAACTGCATTGAACTTTCTTCAGCGCCTTTCAGGCATAGCGACAGAAACCCGCAGGTTTGTCGAAAGGGCAGGCAGGCTGAATGTGTACGATACGAGAAAAACTACGCCCTTATTCAGGGACCTGGAAAAATATGCCGTGAAAACAGGCGGAGGCATAAACCACCGTTTCGGACTTTACGATATGGTTCTTATAAAGGACAACCATATATATGCGGCCATGCAGTATAACAGGGAAAGTGACAGGGCAAAAGCGATATCCGAAATCGTTGGAAAAGCAAAGAGCAAGGTAAAGGGCCGGTACATGGTTGAAGTTGAAGTTGAGAATTTCAGGGAAGCAAGGGAGGCTTTTATTGCAGGCGCCGATATTATAATGTTTGATAATGCTGATGTTGCCGAGCTAAAAAAATTTGTTGAGTTTCTCGGTCCGGAAAGAAAAAAAATAGAGATAGAGTGGTCGGGCAATGTGACATTGAAAAATGTAGGCGGTATAAAGAATCTGCCTGTGGACAGGGTTTCAGTCGGAGCCCTTACTCATTCTGCAGGTTCTGTTGATTTCTCTCTCAAACTGAAAGGCTGACATGTATATAGACACCCATTGCCATATAGATTTTGACGATTTTAACTCTGATAGAAAAAATGTGATAGAAAACGCTGCAGGAGAAGGCGTTTTTGCTGTTATTAATGTGGGAACAGACGTTGATTCAAGCCGGAATTCTCTCGAACTCGCGGATAAATACAGCGTTGTGAAAGCTGCCGTGGGAATACATCCTTCAGAGGTGAAAAATGCGGATTCGGGCAGTATGAAAAAAATAGCGGAGCTTGCAAAACACGACAAAGTTGTAGGAATAGGCGAAACGGGTCTGGATTTTCACTATGCGAGGGATTTTGACAAAAAACAGAAGGATTTTCTTGTCAGGCATATCCAGCTTGCAGGCGCTCTCAAACTGCCTTTGATTGTCCACCAAAGGGACAGCAGGAACGAGCTCATAGAAATATTTGAAAAAGAAAAATTGCCTGAAAAAGTTGTTTTTCACTGTTTTGGAGGAGACAAGGAACTGGCGGAATATTGTTCCCTTAAAGGTTTTTATGTGTCTTTTACGGGTATAATTACTTTTGAAAGGGCGGATGAAGTGAGGAAGGCGTGCCGCGGATATCCCTGCGACAGGATAATGGCAGAAACAGATGCGCCTTTTCTCTCTCCCGTTCCTTACAGGGGCAAGAGAAACGAGCCTTCAAGGGTAAGATACGTAGTTGAGAAAATATCTGTTGTAAGGAATGAGGATTTGAAAACCTGCAGTGAGAAAATATTTTCAAACTCGAGATTTTTTTTTAATGTTTAAAAACAATTTTTTTACCACAGGAGGTATACATGAAAGCATTGTTATTGCTTGGAGGCATGGGAACAAGGTTAAGGCCATTCACGTTTGCAACTCCGAAACCTCTTTTGCCTGTGGCAAACATACCGCTGGTATGGTACCAATTTGCGATTCTTAAAAAATACGGTATTGATGAAGTAGTTCTGGGAGTCGGGTACAAGATTGGAGATTTCAAGAAGGTTATGTCGATAGGCAAAGAGATGGGGTTGAAGATGACTTTGTCCGTTGAAAATAAGCCTCTTGGTACGGGAGGGGGCATAAGAAATGCCCTTAAATTTTTCTCCAGGACAAAAGATCCTTTTCTTGTTTTTAACGGAGATATTCTTGCGGACTTCAACCTTCAAAAAATTATTGATTATCACGCTGAAAAATCTTCCTCTGTTACCATAGGGCTGGTTAAAGTTGCGAACCCTTCCTCATTCGGACTTGTTATTGCAGGTGAAGGGATGAAAGTTCAGAAATTCATTGAAAAACCTTCCCAGCAGGAAGTTGTATCTGATACGGTCAATGCAGGCGTTTATATATTTGATTCTCCCGAACAGATAAAGGAAATACCAGAAGGTAGGGAGATTTCTCTTGAGAGGGAAATTTTCCCGCTTATGGTGGAGCAGGGAAAAGCAGTTTTTGGATATGTCCACTACGGTTACTGGCTTGACATAGGCACTATAGAAAGCTACAGGAAAGCAAATTTCGATATTCTTTCAGGAAAATTTAATCCGGATTACATCCCGAAGATAAATGGTTCGGGCTGTGACGATATAGTGAAGGAGGGTAATTTAGCCCTGGGCAAGAATGCTTTTATAGGAGAAGGCACGGTAATAAAAGGCAACGTTATTATAGGGAACGATTGCTTTGTGGGACCAAACTGCGTATTGCAGGATACTATAATACTGGACAATTCTGCTGTTAAGAACAATTCTGCTGTTATGAATTCGGTTATAGGCAAGGAAGTATATATCGGGGAATATGCAAAAGTAGCCAATACAGTTCTTTCAGACAAGAGCCTTATTCATTCATACACGCAGATGTGCATGTGAAACTAAGGCCATGATGAAAGCAACCATAAAAACTTACGGGTGCAAGGTAAACCAGTATGAAAGCCAGCTGTTGAATGAGAACCTTGAAAAAAGCGGTTATGAACTTTCAGATTACCGGGAAAGTGAAGTTGTTATTGTAAATACCTGCTGTGTGACTGAAAAGGCGGAATCTGAAGCAAGAAGATTTGTCAGGAAAGGACTTCAGGACGGCAAAAGGGTGTGGATTACAGGCTGTGCTGTAAGAAAGGAAAATGATTTTGCCCTGCTTCCGGGGGTGGAAATTTTCGAGGATAAGGAAGTTCTGACCAGGCTGAAACTGGCAGGAATAGAAGGCATCACAAGGTTTTTTCATCATACAAGGGCTTTTGTCAAGATAGAAGACGGTTGTGAGAATTTCTGCTCCTATTGCATAATTCCTTATGTAAGGGGTCCCGTAAGGAGCCGCAATCAAGATGATATTGTCCGCGAAGTTGAAAACCTTGCAGGAAATGGCTATAAAGAGATAGTTTTGACAGGTGTAGATATTGGAGCTTACGGCAGGGATACATTTACCGATATTGTAAAATTGCTTGATGCAATTTCCCGCGTGGAAGGCATAAAAAGGATAAGGATCAGTTCCATGGAGGTTTTTCATCTTAATGTAAATCTTGTTGAATATCTTGCTGGCAACGGCCTGGTATGTCCGCACCTTCATATTCCCCTGCAGAGCGGTTCCGACAGGATACTTGCCTTGATGAAGAGAAGGTACGGCGTATCGGATTATTTACGAAAACTTGATATGATAAGAAAAAAAATTCCACATGTAACTTTTACCACTGACGCTATGGTCGGTTTTCCGGGGGAAAGCGAAGAAGATTTCAATCTGACATGCAGGGCAATTGAAAGGTGCGGTTTTATCAAGGTACATATCTTCAGATATTCCGGCAGAAAGGAGACACCTGCATATTATTTAGGAGGGCAGGTTCCTGAATCCGCCAAGAAGGAAAGAGAGTCTGTTTTGAAGAGGGTTGCGGAAATGGTAAGTTTCAGGATAAAAAAGGATTTTATCGAAAGCCCTGTTGAAATTCTTGTTGAGAGAAAAAAAGGAAATGCATTCCATGGATATTCTCTCAATTACATTCCCGTTTTTTTCAATTCTGCAAAAGAGTTTAAGAACGAAATTGTAAAAGTCAGGGTGAAGGATATAAAGAATGGGAAATTGTTTTGCGTTGCGGGGTAGTAAAAAAGAGTTTCCCTGACAAACCCAAACCTGGGAAAAACCCGGGGCAAGCCCCGGAGTCCCGGGCGTAGATGAAGTGAAAAAATGCTTGAAAATAGAAATTAGAAAATAGACCGCAATCAAGAATAAACATCAATCAAATTTCGATTTTCTATTTTCGATTGCTCTGTAAATATCCGGGAATCGGATATTTACTAAAGGAGGCGTTAAATGGCTATAGTAAAAGCTATTATCGGCGTTCTTCTTATAATAGCCGGAGCTTTTTTCACTTTTAAACCCAAGCTTAATTATGCGAGAGAAGGACTTTCCGATATGTTCGCGATTATAGGCATTATTCTGATGGTGGCAGGCGTAGTTTTGATACTTTCACCTTTTTTACAGTGAAGAACAGTTTTAGAAAACAGATTTAAAGTCATAAATCGGGAATCCCTCACCGTGAAAGCGTATCAGGGTAGAGTTCCCCGGAGAAGCCCGGGGCAAAAAGCGATGAATCATAACCCCTCACCGTGAAAGTGTATCAGGGTAGAGTTCCCCGGAGAAGCCCGGGGCAAAAAGCGATGAATCATAACCCCTCACCGTGAAAGTGTATCAGGGTAGAGTTCGGGGTAAAGGAGGTTTTTATGAAGGAAGAACTTTTCAGTTTCGTTATAACCTTTTTTTCGGGATGGGCCTGGCAGTCTCTCGGGAAAGTTGCCAATCCGGTTACGGGCAAGGTCGAAAAAAATCTTGATACTGCAAAGCACGTAATAGATATCATGGAAATGCTCAGGGAAAAAACACAGGGAAATCTTACGGATAGTGAAAAGAACTTTCTGGACGGCACCATAGCCGAACTGCAGCTTAATTATGTTGATGAATTAAAGAAGGACAATAAAGAGGAAGATGCAAAAACCGATAAAGGAACAACTGAGAAAAAAACTGAGTAATCTTCAGGATATACCTGGCGTGTATCTTATGAAGGACGCCGGCGGAAAAGTGATTTATGCGGGGAAAGCGGCGTCATTGAAAAAAAGGGTAAGTTCCTATTTCCAGAGGAATAAAACCGCCGATTCCAAGACTTTTGCCCTTTCAGAAAAGATAGAAGATTTTGAAGTCATACCCGTTGCATCTGAAGCCGAGGCCTTGATTCTGGAAAACAGGCTGATAAAGAAATACCAGCCCAAGTATAATGTGGATTTGAAAGATGGGAAGAGTTACCCGTTTGTCAAGCTGACATCCGAAGACTTTCCTTCCATCCAGGTGGTAAGAGAGACAAAGGACGACAGGTCCGTTTATTACGGACCTTTTACAGATGCGGGGCTTCTGAGGGAAATTATCAAGTTTGTCAGAAACCATTATCCTGTAAGGAACTGCAAAAGGAGTATAAACGTGACTTTTTCACGGGTGTGCACACAGTACCATATAGGTAAATGTTCCGGTCCCTGCGAGGGCAAGATTTCAAAAGAGGATTATGCCAAACTCGTCATGGGCATAAAATCTTTTTTCAACGGAGATTACAGAAATTTTGAGAAAAAATTGAGAATCTGGCTCAGGGATGCAGTCAAAAAACTGAATTTCGAAGAAGCCAATGAGATAAAGAAAAGGCTTTTGATGCTTGACAAATTGAGTGTCAGATTTCCTGCCAGGGGTGAAAAAGAGCTTTTTGCATACGGGGAAACAAATGTTCTCGCAAAACTTGCAGGTATTTTGCGGCTCGAAAAAATTCCTTATTCCATCGAAGGTTTTGACGTTTCAAATACGGCGGGAACTTTTGCAACTGCTTCAAAGGTATTGTTCAAAGGCGGAATTCCTGACAGGTCAGGGTACAGGAAGTACAGGATTATTTTTAATGCGGGTATAGATGACTACAGGATGATTGAAGAAGTACTTGGAAGACGGTTTTCTTCCGATAAGGACAGGGATATGCCTGACCTGATACTGATAGACGGGGGAAGGGGGCATCTAAGAGTTGCCGCATCCGTACTGAGGAAAATGGAAAAGGATATTCCCGTTGTTTCACTGGCAAAGGAAAACGAGGAGATATATACGCTTTTTTCGAAAAATTCCATAAGGCTGGAAGATAACTCTCCTGAAAGGCATCTGCTCGAGCGCATCAGGAACGAGGCCCATAGGTTTGCCCTGTCATATCACAAAAAATTGAGGGCGAAGAGTGTAAGAGAATCATTCCTTGACAATATAGACGGGATCGGGGAAGTAAAGAAAAGAAAACTGATGCAGGTATTTCCCGATATGGCTGCAATCGCCGGAGCAGATATAGGACGGCTGAAAGAAGCCGGACTTAACGAAAGGGTTTCAGAAGAACTGCTGAAGAGAACAAGACGGCAAGGAGGTAAATGAATGAAAGAGAAAAAATGCTTTTGCGAAAAGCTTGTTAACTTGGGAGTGGGAGGTTTTTTCTACGTAAAGGATAAAGCCAGCGAAGTAATAGCCGACATAGAAGCCAAGGGAAAAGAGCATGAAGGAAGCCTGGAAAATATCGGTGAAGAAATAAGAGAAGGCTGCAGGAAAAGAACGGACGGTTTCAGAAAACTTTCTGACAGAATGATGGAAAATCTCGGCATTGCCACCAGAAAGGAAGTGGATGAACTTAAAAAAAAGATGGAAGAAAAAGAAGGAGAAAAATAAAACATGCCCAGATTTTTCGATGAAGCAAGGATATGGATTAAAGCGGGAAACGGAGGAGACGGCTGTGTTGCTTTCCGCAGGGAGAGAAATATTCCAAGGGGAGGTCCTTCGGGCGGTGACGGAGGTGACGGGGGCAGCGTAATTTTTGCGGCAGACAAGAACATGAGAACATTGATAGACTTTCACTTCAGGCAGCATTATGAAGCTGAAAACGGCCAGAACGGAAGCGGTAACAACCGCTTTGGTAAAAACGGGCAGGATCTGTCCATAAATGTTCCTTGCGGAACCATAATAACGGAAATATCCGAAAGCGGCGAAAATCTGTTGAAGGATATGGTTGAGCATGGAGAACGATTCATAATTGCCAGGGGCGGAAAAGGCGGACTTGGAAACAACCGTTTCAAATCTGCCACCAACCAGGCTCCCCGCAAAGCTACAAAGGGAGGGGAAGGCGAATCCCTGCATGTAAGACTTGAATTGAAACTTATCGCGGAGGTTGGCATCATAGGCTATCCCAATAGCGGCAAATCTACCTTGATATCAAAGGTGACAAGGGCAAGGCCCAGGATAGCTCCTTATCCTTTCACGACACTTACCCCGAATCTCGGGGTTGTAGATATGGGAGAATCAAGGAGTTTTGTTATTGCCGACATTCCGGGACTCATTGAAGGAGCGGCTGAGGGCAGGGGGCTGGGTTCAAAGTTTCTAAAACATGTGGAAAGAACCAAGGTGCTTCTGCACCTGGTGGATTTGTCTCTGGCCGACCCCGTTGCTAATTACCATAATATAAGAAAAGAACTCATAGACTACGGCCACGGTTTGTATGACAGGCCGGAGATTATCGTGGGGAATAAAACCGATATGCAGATTCCGGAAGAAAGGATAAGATTATTCAGAGAGAGTTTCAGGGATAGTTTCCTGATATCCGCGATAACAGGGGAAGGTGTCAAGCCCCTTATGGAACAGGTTTGGAGGAAGATAAATGAGTGCTGAAGTAAATCTCCTGAAGGAAAAACATATCCAGTTTGCTGAACAGTGGGGGGAACTCAAGGGTAAATTCAGCCTGCCCGGATACAGGGACGAGTTCCTGAAGCTTGACGAAGAGATGAAAAAAAAAGGATTCTGGAACGTGAAGGAAGACAGGGATAAGATGGACAGGTGGAATCGCCTGAACGATACCCTGTCTTCTTCAGACAGCATAGACAGCAAGCTTGAACAGCTCGGGACTCTCGTGGAGCTTCTTTCCCAGGATAACGATGAAGACCTTAACAGGGAAGGTCTCAGCCTGGTTGAAGAAATAGAGAAGGATATTGCACAACTGAAGATAAAATTCCTCTGGAAGGACGAGGAAGATTCCAAGAATGCCATTTTTACGCTTCACTCCGGGGCAGGAGGCACGGAGGCGTGCGACTGGGTAAGTATTCTGTGGCGCATGTACAGTAAATGGGCGGCAAAAAAGGGTTTCAGCGTTAACGTGGTTGATTTTCTTCCTGGTGAAGAAGCAGGCATAAAACGGCTTACAGCAATAATTTCCGGCATGCATGCTTACGGATACCTGAAGGGAGAAAACGGGGTTCATCGGCTTGTAAGGATATCTCCGTTTGACTCTAACAAGCGCAGGCACACGAGTTTTGCGGCCGTTAACGTGATTCCCGAAGCTCCCAAGGACGCGGATATAGAGATTAACGAAGATGACCTTGAGATTGATACTTACAGGTCCGGGGGAGCGGGCGGTCAGAACGTGAACAAGGTGGAAACCGCTATAAGGATAAAACATGTACCTACCGGAATAGTTGTCCAGTGCCAGACAGAGAGGACCCAGTTCAAGAACAGGGAAATTGCTATGAAACTGCTTCTCAGCAGGCTTTACCAGCTGCGGCTCGAGGAAAAGAAGAAGGAGGAAGAGGTGCGCAGGGGAGTGCAGAAGAAAATAGAATGGGGAAGCCAGATACGTTCATACGTTTTCTGCCCTTATACCATGGTTAAGGACCACAGGACAGGTTTCGAGACGGGAAACGTGGAGGCTGTAATAGACGGGGAGATTGATGGCTTTATAGAATCGGAGCTCGAATGGCTCTCTGCGGGGAAAAATGAGAATATTGATTAGCGCGGGGCCTACCCGCGAATATATAGACCCCATAAGGTTTATAAGCAATCCTTCAACGGGGAAAATGGGATATATCCTTGCGGAGTATGCGCTGAAGGCGGGACATTCCGTGATTCTTGTAAGCGGTCCCGTGAAACTTAAGCCTCCGGGAGGGGCAGTGCTTTTAAGAGTTGAAACGGCCGAGGAGATGAAAGATGCCGTGCTTGAAAATTTCCCCGGTGCGGAAGTTCTTATAATGTCTGCCGCAGTGGGAGATTGGAAACCGCTTATTAAAGAGAAAGATAAGGTAAAAAGGAAAAAACGGTGGTTGCTCGAACTTGTTCCCAATCCCGATATTTTGAAGGAAGCCGCTAAAATAAAAAAGAAAGGACAGAAGGTCATAGGTTTTGCACTCGAAACGGAAAATCTTGTAAATAACGCCCGCAAAAAGCTTGAAGAGAAAAAACTTGACCTTATAGTTGCCGATACTCCTGCCTTTTTCGGAAGCAGCAGGAAATCCGATGTGATATTTATTCATAAAGACGGTATGCTTGAGAAATTTGCCGGGATTTCAAAAAGAGATGTTGCCAGGAAAATAATAGGGATTATAAATGACTGTTTGTTGTGAAAATTGGTTTAAACGGAGACACTATGCGTTCAATGGAAAAAGATATGCGCTTCATGTGCAAAGAAGTAGGTGTAAGAATGTACGGAACACCTGAAGAAAAAAGGGTGGCGGAATATATAGGCAAAGGATTTGCCGAATCCGGGCTCGCGGTGGAGATACGGGAATTCCCCGTAGAGAGAATGGAATATTCGTCAGTGGAATTCGGTAAGGTCATAGGTGGAAGGACAGATAAACTCGAGGTTGTTCCCCTGGCTCAATCAGGATTTACAAGCAATCCTGAAGGAGAAATTCTCGGTCTTGCATACCTGGAAAATATAAAGCTTGCAAAGAAGAGAAAGAAAGATATTAAAGGAAAGGCGGTAATTGTCTATGGCGGTCTGGGGGAAAGCCTTGAGGATTATGTCAGCCTTGTCAATTCAGGGGCAAAAGCCATTATTATGAACGACAACAGGTATCCCGTGCCGTGGCTCGTAGCTGACGGCATGCCTTACATGTGGATGAAGGAAAAGATGCTTCCCGTTATCATACCCAGGTATTTTGATGTTGTAGATATTCTGAAAGAAGGCGTAAAGCAGGTTTTTGTCAAGGTTGCCGGCAGGAAAACTGACTCGGTGAGCCAGAATGTCATAGGGGTTATGAAAGGTGAAGGCAAGGAAAATATAATTGTAACCGCGCACCATGACAGCGTTATGCTTGGAGAAGGCGCAACCGATAACGCTACGGGGGTTGCCGCCCTGCTTGAGCTTGCCAGGAGGCTCGGAGGGGATAGCAGAAGGCACAGGAAAATAGTACTGGTTTCCTGCGGCTCGGAAGAAGTTCTTTCTTACGGGTCCTTAAATTTTGCAAGGGAGTATCCGGAAATGGTCAGGCAGGCTGTTTTTGCAGTCAACTTTGACAGCTGCAGCTGCATATACGGCGAAAACAAGATACTTGTTACGGGCACGGATAAGCTTTTTTCATACGTGAAAAGCAGGGTGAGGAAAAACGGAGAATGGTACAATATGGAAAAAGGTGTTTCTCCTTACAGCGACCATTTTCCCATGAACGTCCTGGGTGTGCCTTCCATTTGGTTCCGCAGGGCAAATATGGCACAGGGGTATTTCCCCTTCCATTCGCACCTGAATCAGCTGGAAATTGTAGATTTTCATGTTATGAAAGAAGTGATGGATGCCGCTTACGGAATAATTGATGAATTATCGGGTGATGTTCCAATGCCTTTTCCCAGGCAGATTTCTCAGAGAGAGCAGAGAAAGATATCCATTGCGAACACGGAGATGTTCGGCGGTTTGCTGAAATTAAGTGTATAGCTGCGAAAAGGGAAATCCTAACTATCGCAGTGTGTTTCCATTGAAAGATTTTTCCCACTCTATGAGATATTTCTTGAAATTTTCGCCCAGGACGTAACCCCCGTATTGCCCGTTTTTCTTTATCACCCTGTGGCAGGGTATTGCTATCAGAAAAGGGTTTTCCTTCAAAAGAGAGGCAATATATCTTGTCTGTCCCGGAATTCCCATTTTTACGGCCAACAGAGAATAACTTACGGTTGTCCCCAAAGGGAGTTTCAAAAGCTCTTGCCACAATTGTTTTTTTATAGTATCCTTAATTGACATTTTATCTGCGGCAGTTGTATAATAAAAAGGCATAAAATTGAATAACGAAAATATTCTATCACAGGTGAAGTTTGATGACAAAGGTCTTGTTACTGCCATTGTCCAGGATATGGAAGGACAGGTGGTCATGCTTGCCCATATGAACGGCGAAGCGTTATTGAAAACCCTTGAAACAGGAAGAATGCATTATTACAGCAGGAGCAGGGGAAAATTGTGGCTCAAGGGCGAGGAATCGGGCAATTATCAGACTGTCAATGAAATGTATATAGATTGCGACGGCGACGCCCTGCTTTTCAAGGTTGCACAAAAAGGCGGAGCATGCCATATGGGATATTATTCGTGTTTTTTCCGGAGGTTTAAAAAAGAAAACAGCACTTTCTGCGAATCACAAAAAAGGTTGTTTAACCCTAAAGAGGTCTATAAAAAATGATGAGACAATATTATTACAAGTTCCTTATTATAATAGGCGTGATATTGTTGTTTGTTTACCAGCTTTATCCTCCGAAGGATAAAATAAAGCGCGGGCTTGACCTGCAGGGCGGCGTGCACGTTGTACTGGAAGTCGAGGAGGCAGATGCGGAAGACAAGAGCCTTTCCGACATGACGGAAAGGGCGCTTGAAATCATAAGAAACAGGATAGACGCTCTCGGGGTAACGGAGCCTGTCATACAGAAGGAAGGAACAAACAGGATTATCGTGGACCTTCCCGGAGTGGGCGACCCCGACAAGGCAATAGAAATAATAGGACAGACTGCCCTTCTTGAGTTCAAGCTTGTTTCGGACGATGCCGAACTTACGTCAAAAGCTCTGGCAGGAGAAGTCCCCGAAGGGTACCAGCTTCTCTATCACAAGGAGAAGGACGACAGGGGCATTCTCAGGGATTCCCAGCCGCTTCTTGTAAAGAACCAGCCCGAACTTACGGGCAAGTATATTGAAGACGCTTACGTTGGATACGACAATTCAGGTTTTCCCGATGTAAACCTGAAGCTCAATAAAGAAGGCGCCAATATTTTTGAACAGGTGACAGGCCAGAATGTGAACAGAAGGCTTGCAATAGTTCTTGACGGGGTTGTAAGGTCTGCTCCTGTTATCAGGGAAAGGATAGGAGGGGGCAGCGCCAACATAACGGGAAGGTTTTCGGTGGAAGAAGCCAGAAATCTTGCCATTGTTCTGAGGGCCGGAGCTCTGCCTGCGAAGGTGGATATAATATACAGGGAAGTAGTCGGCCCGACGCTGGGTAAAGTCAATATTACGCAGGGGTTCAGGGCAGCAGTTTACGGAGGCATAATAGTGGTACTGTTCATGGTTATCTATTTTTCGGCTTTCGGCCTGCTGGCAGATTTTGCGCTTGCTCTTAATATCCTGATACTGCTCGGGATAATGGCGACAATTAAGGGAGTACTTACTCTTCCGGGCATTGCAGGGATAGCCCTCACATGCGGCATGGCGGTTGATGCAAACGTACTTATATTTGAGAGAATCCGGGAGGAAATGGAGACTGGCAAGAGTCCAAAGGCGAGTATAGATTCAGGATACCGCAGGGCATGGACTGCAATTATAGATTCTAATATAACCACCATTATCATAGGACTCATACTCTTTCTGCTGGGAGAAGGCGCAGTTAAGGGTTTCGGACTTACCCTGAGCATAGGTATTATTGCAAATCTCTTTACGGCGGTTTTTGTCACCAAAACAATAGTTGACTGGGTTATGATAACAAGGAAGGTAGAAAAACTGAGGATATAAATGAATATTATCAAAAAAACAAATTTTGATTTTCTCGGCAAAAGGAAGATAGCTTACATTTTTTCTTTATTGGTGATAATTACAGGAATGATATTCTTCAGCATGAGGGGCAAGGAAAACTTCGGTGTGGATTTTGTCGGCGGCGATATGATGAATATCGGGTTCAACGAGGGCGTAAATGCGAGCGAAATAAGAGAAGCAATAAAAGTTCTCAATATAGGAAATTTTTCAGTCCAGGTTCTGGGAAACGAGGGCAGGGATTTTATAATAAAGAGCAGTCCCGGCACCCATGATGAAATAATAGGCGCTTTCACGGCAAGGTACGGTGCCGATAAATTTGAAGTAAAAGGACAGTCACTTGTTTCTCCGTCCATGAGCACTTCACTGAGGAAAAAAGCGTTATACGCTTTTATTGCAGGTATTTTAGGGATACTCCTGTATCTTACCGTAAGGTTTGAATTCAGGTTTGCGGTGGGTGCCACTCTGGCTATTTTCCATGACATGCTTTTTGTTGTCGCCTTGCTTGCTCTCACAAAGAAGCAGATAGATGCCCCGGTTATTGCGGCACTGATGACTGTTGCCGGTTATTCTGTCAACGATACCGTGGTCATCTTTGACAGGATAAGGGAGAATATACGCAAGCACAGGGGGGATGACTACAAGGGCATTTTCAATAAAAGCATAAACGAAACCCTGAGCCGGACTGTTCTGACAGTTCTGACGACGCTTTTTGTAGTTTTATGCCTTTTCTTCTTCGGAGGAGAAGCTCTCCATGTTTTTTCTTTTTCTCTTTTGATAGGTTTCATAATCGGAACATATTCTTCAATTTTGATCGCTACTTCCTTATTGATAGACTGGCATAAAGTGCAGCCGCACAAATTTAACGTATGAAGGTCATAGGCGGAAAATTTAAGGGCAGGAATCTGCTGTTCCTGAAAGACAAAAATATCAGGCCTACCAAGGATATCGTTAGAGAGGCTATTTTAGATGTACTGAGAAGCAGGATAGAAAACGGGAAGGTACTTGACCTTTTTGCAGGAACCGGAGCAGTCGGCATAGAGGCTTTGAGCCAGGGGGCGCAGGAAGTTGTTTTTGTGGAATCCGATTACGAGGCTTACAGGTTGATTAAAAAGAATGTCGAAGCTCTCGGCATTTCGGATGCCTGCAGGATAATAAGGGGAACAGCAGAAAAAGTAATTGAAAGCCTTGAAAATTCCTTTTTTGATTTTCTTATTGCAGACCCTCCTTACGGCTATGACGGGCAAAGGATTTCTGAAATCCTTGCTGTTGCAATTAATCTTTGCGTAATTAAAAAAGATGGGATAATGGCAATAGAACACGGAAGAGAAAATATTATTCCTGTTCCGGACAGAGCAGAGTTGTTCAAGGAAAAAAAATACGGGAGAAGCCAGGTATCATATTTCAGGTATTAGGACATGGACAAAGCTGCCGAAAAGATTGCGGTTTACCCGGGAAGTTTCGACCCTGTTACATATGGACATATTGATGTCATTGAAAAGGGTTTTTCATTTCTTGACAAGATAGTAATAGCTGTTTCCACGTATCCACGGAAAAGTTTTCTTTTTGATGTCGAAGAAAGAATGGGCCTTTTGAAGGAAATATACGGAAATAACAGTAAAGTTGAAATAGACATGTTTGACGGCCTGCTTGTAAATTACCTTCAAAAAAAAAATATAAATATAATATTGAGGGGGTTAAGGGCGGTATCTGATTTTGAGTATGAATTTCAAATGGCCCTGACCAACAGGATACTCGATAAGAGAATAGAAACAGTATTTCTCATGCCGGGAGAAGAATTTTTTTTCATAAGTTCTTCACTGGTCAAAGAAATAGCTTTTCTCAAGGGAGATATTTCGAAATTCGTACCCGAATCTGTAAAAAAGGCCTTGATTGAAAAATTGGCCGGCAATAAATGACTGACAACAATAAACAGGAGGTTTTCAATGCCTAATCCAAAACGCAGACATTCCAACAGCAGAACAGGAAAAAGAAGAAACACCCATAAGAAAATAAGCGATGTTTCCCTTGGAACCTGTACAAACTGCGGCGAGAAAAAATTGCCTCACTCCGTGTGCAGTGCATGCGGCTATTATAAAGATAAGCCCGTTTTAACAATAAAGAAAAAAGAGAAATGAATGAAGAGGAAATAATTGTATCGATTGATGCCATGGGCGGGGACAACGCCCCCTTTTCGGCAATCAAGGCCTGCGACCTCGTTTCCGCGAAAGATAACCTTCGTTTGATTCTTGTAGGGGATGAGGATGTCATAGGCAAACAGATAAGAAAGGATAAATATCCCTTTGTGGACATATGCAATACTGATAAGCACATCAGGATGGATGACAAGGTCAATTTGCAGATGCTGAAATCAAGGGATAACAGCATGTGTTTTGCGATATCTCTTTTGAAGGCGGGCAATTCACATTATGCCTTGAGTGCAGGCAATACCGCCGCTTTTGTTTCTTACGCCATTTCAGAGCTGGGATTGATAAAGAATATCGAGAGGCCTTTAATAGCTATTCTTATTCCAAACGTGAATGGGACGTTTACAGTTTTTGCCGATGCAGGGGCAAATGCGAATACAAAGCCTTTCCATATATTACAGGCGGCTCAGATGAGCTCTCTTTTCGCTTCAAATGTGTTTGGGATTAAAAAACCGAAAGTCGCTTTGCTGAACATCGGTTCAGAGCAGGGGAAGGGAGATGAATTGAGAAAAGCAGCCTTTGACCTGCTTGACAAGAAAAGTGACGTTAACTTTATGGGCAACATTGAAGGGCAGGATTTGTTTTCGGGCAAGGCGGATGTTGTTATTACCGATGGTTTTACGGGAAACGTGGTTTTAAAAGTTACCGAGGGTATAACCAGGTCTTTCAAGACCATGCTTTTAAAGGAAATAAGAAGAAGCATGCTCGGGAAAATGAGCGGCCTGCTGCTGAAAAAAACGTTCAAAAATTTTGCAAAGAGAATAGATTACGCGGAGTATGGCGGCGGAATACTGCTTGGGGTTAACGGGGTTGTTGTCATAAGCCACGGCCGTTCTTCTCCGAGAGCCATACATAGCGCCATCAAGTTCGGCAAAAGGGTTGTTGTCTCTGATTTGCTTGCAAACCTGAAAAAAATCGCGGAGAAAAATTGATGTCTAACGTTTCAATTATCGGCACGGGGTCTTTTCTGCCCGATATCGTACTGACCAACAGGGACATGGAAGTGATGGTTGATACGACGGATGAATGGATACTTACAAGGACAGGAATCAGGGAAAGAAGGATATGTCCAAGGAACATGGCTTCATCGGACCTGGGTTACAGGGCTTCACTTTTGGCTTGCGAGGATGCATCCATTGCGCCCTCGGACATTGATTTTATTATATCAGCCACCATAAGCCCTGACATGTTTTTCCCTTCAACCGCATGCCTTATACAATCAAAGCTTGGCATAAAAAACATACCCGTTTTCGACCTGTCGGCAGCATGTTCGGGGTTTATTTACGGCCTTGAAATGGCAAGGAATCTGATTGCTTGCGGGACTTACGGGACAGGCCTTGTAATTGCCAATGAATGCATGAGCAGGCTGACAGATTACACGGACAGGAGCACTTGCGTATTGCTCGGAGACGGAGCCGGTGCAGCGGTTGTCAGGGCTTCAGAAGATGAAGGCGGGATAATAGGTTCTTATATATCGGCAGACGGCAGTTACGGTGATATCCTTAACTCTCCCGCTGGCGGAAGCGCCATGCCTGCGTCTTTTGAGACAGTAGAAAATCGCATGCATTCAATGAAAATGGAAGGTTCAACTCTTTTCAAGATAGCTATTATGTCTATGTGCGAAGCCGTCAATAATATCATTGCTGCCCACAACCTGAAAAAAGAAGACATAAAGATGATAATTCCGCATCAGGCAAACCTGAGAATTATCCAGGGCGTCGCGCGCAGTTTGCATATGCCTGCCGAGAAGTTTTATGTAAATATCGAAAAGTACGGCAATATGTCTGCCGCCTGTATCCCTGTTGCAATAGATGAGGCGTCCCGCGGCGGATTGTTTGTTAAAGGGGATTTAATAGTAACTGTTGCTTTTGGCGGAGGTCTTACATGGGGAGCGAATCTGATAAAATGGACAAAATAAAAAAAATAACAGTTGTGTTTCCCGGACAGGCTTCTCAGTATGTGGAAATGGGAAAGGAATTTATCGAAAGCGTGCCGGAATGCGCAGACATAATCAGAGAGGGCGAAAGGATAACCGCTCTTCCTCTAATGGAAAAGATTTTGAAAGGACCCATGGAAGAGCTGACGAGAACATTGATATGCCAGCCCGCCGTTTTCGCTGTAAGCATGGTATGCTGGCACATGTTGAAAAAAACAGGCGTTGCTCCTTTTGCCTTTGCAGGCCACAGTCTCGGAGAATATTCGGCGCTTGTTGCTTCCGGAACGATTACTCTTGACGAGGGTTTTTTCATAGTCAAGAAAAGGGCCTTGATAATGGATGAAATATCTGCAAAGGCAGACGGAACCATGCTTGCTGTCCTGGGCATGAAATTAACAGACCTGGAACATGTCTTGAAAGATTTTCCGGACGTTGAGATAGCCAACATAAATTCTGATGCGCAGGTTGTCGTGGGAGGAAAGAGAAAAGAGCTTGAGAAGTTCAACTTGTACCTCAGGCAGAAAAAGGTTAAAGGGATTCTGCTTAATGTAAGCGGGCCTTTTCACACTTCTCTCATGGGAAAGGCAGGGGAACTTCTTTCGACAGAACTTGATAAGCTTGATTTTAAGGACCCTGAGACGCCTCTTTATCTCAATTATTCCGGGCAAAAGGCCATAGACGGAAGAGATGTGAAAGAAGGACTCGTAAAACAGATGTCTTCTCCTGTGAAATGGCTGGATATCATAAAAAGTATTGCGGCTGAAGAAAATAACGTTTTTGTTGAAGTCGGACCCAAAAAAGTTTTGAAGAAAATAATTGAAGGAATCGTGCCGGGTGCCGTGGATTTCAATGTAGAGGATAACGGTTCTTTGAATACCCTGATTGAATATCTTAAGCAGGGGTGAATCATTTATGCCCGGGTTTGGATTAATCTGAAAAGTGATTGAAAATCGAAAGTGGAAAATAGCGATAGTCCGCCTAAATATTAGTGGCGGAACCGCAATTGAGAAGAACCTCAATCAAATCTCAATTTTCGATTCTCAATTGCTCTATAAACCCCTCACCTTGGAAAGAATATCAAAGAAGAGTTTCCCGGAAGTGCCCGGGATAAACGGGGTAAA